>NZ_CAWMYC010000034.1:0-14904 GCF_963872035.1 Scytonema sp. HK-05 | reverse complement strand
GAGTGACGCAAGTCTGCCTGAGCAAGTTCTGCCTGTGAACCAAGAATCCCCGCGCCTAAAGGCGCGGGGAGTGTCAAATTCTCATACATATATTGTGAGCGCTATGCAAATCAATGCAGAAGGACAAATCACCATCCCTCCCGACATTCGAGAACAACTCGGACTCCTCTCCGGCACAGAAATCCAGCTTGAGGTAATGGGTGATACTCTTGTGCTTCGTAAAAAGCCGCCTTCTGAGCGAGGAAGTTCTCTCATTCAAATGATGCGCGGTAAAGCAACTAGTAATCTAGGAACTGATGAGATTTTGCAGCTTACCCGAGGAGACGAGTGACGACTGACGTATTGGTAGATAGTAACGTCATTCTAGACGTTCTCACGGAAGATCCTCAATGGTTTGAATGGTCTGCTCAAACGCTGGCAGAATATGCTAACCAGGGAACTTTAGTCATTAACCCAATCATCTACGCGGAAGTCTCTGTTGGCTTCAACCAGATTGAAGCGTTGGAAGCGGTTCTTCCTCCCGAGTTTTTTCGTCGCGATTCATTGCCCTACAGCGCAGCATTTCTAGCGGGGCAACGCTTCCTTGAGTATCGTCGGCGGGGGGGCGAACGGCGATCGCCGCTACCTGACTTCTATATCGGTGCTCATGCCGCCATTGCTGAATTACCTCTTCTAACCCGAGACGTAAGGCGATACCGTACCTACTTCCCGAATGTTGAGCTGATTACCCCATAAGATGTGCTAGCTTCTCCAACACCGCCATCATCCGTTGCTCACGCTCCTTTGATGGGCAAAGCCTCGCATAAAGGCGAAAGCGTATTCTAGAATTCCAAATCAAGGGACTGGACTACGATTAGGAATAAATATAATATTTTCTGATATGACTCTTAGCCAATCTCACCCCTATCTTTCCCCAGAAGACTACCTAGAAGCGGAAAAATCTAGCTTTATCAAACACGAATATATTCAAGGGCAAATCTATGGAATGTCGGGCGCAAGCGATGCCCATGTGACAATGACAACAAATTTGATTGCCCTCCTCAGAAATCATATTCGCGGAAGTGGGTGTCGCTTGTACGCTACAGATATGAAAGCCCGCATCGAATCCCTGAATATTTTTTATTATCCTGATATCATGATTAGTTGTGACCAAAGGGATACAAAGTTTGAATATTTCAAACGCTATCCTTGCTTAATTGTTGAAGTTCTATCTCCTTCTACTGAAGCTTTTGACCGAGGCGATAAATTTAGTGACTATCAAGAATTAGAAACTTTACAGGAATATGTTTTAGTAAGTCAAAGCCGCCAGCGAGTTGATTGTTTTCGTCGCAATTCTGAGGGAAGATGGGTTCTTTACAGCTATAGAGGAAATCAAGAATTACAGTTAGCCAGCGTGAATTTTTCTTGTTCCCTAGCTGATATTTATGAAGACGTATCCTTGGGTCAAGCTTTTAACCCCACTTCTGGTTAATGGAACCGGATGATTCGCTTTGCTAGTGTTGTTTGGGCGATCGCCAGAACTCAGAACTTACTCTGCCCCTTTTGGATGAAGTTGTTAAAATCCTCTTCATCCAAGCTAATTCTCCACAAGCCTTCGAGAGGCGGCTTAGACGGTTGAGTTTCGCCTACGAAACTGTTGTCATAAATCAATCCAATACTGAATACCCTATTTACAGGAATTTGTCCCAGTCTTCCAAAACCTTGAATATTGCTTGGATCGGTTAGAACTCGATGCTGCAACTGTATAGTAGTTTGGTATCCACCATCAAAGTAGATTGTCGCTCGATTCTGCTTGAAGCGTACCTGAACGTTGTAAACTCCACCAGTTGCAGCATAGTAAGCTTTTGCAGCTAGGTTTGTGCCATCAATATTCTTTCCCTGATACTCAACTGCCATAACAGGTGTGGTCAGTAAAAGCAGGGTAGGTAAGACTAGCCCTAAGACTTTCATGGCTTTGACCGCGCGTTAACGATTTATCAAGCTATATCCCCTAGGATAACGCCCAATCTAAAGTTTCGCTGCTCCTTAAGGGCGAATCGCTTCATCGTTGCTCAATCGACAGCAAGCTTGAGGAAAGGTACTCCACTTGCCAAGGCGCATTCTAATTCCAAGGTATGGCGTAATGCGTTGATGTTGATGGGAGGCTTGGGATTGGGGACTCGCGTTTGCAAAGATAGCTCAAACCATGCTACATCGTGCCACGCACCACACTTGTATCCTACACCTCGATATACCCCAATCGGCTGAAACCCCATCACTTCATGGAGCCTTTCACTACCTTTGTTTGGGAGCGTAACACCTGCATAGGCGCTGTAATAACCTTGAAGCACCAAAATTTTAAACAGCGAGGTGTATAAAGCTCGCCCAATACCTGAACAACGCACTGCTTGATGGATGTAAACGGATACATCAACAGCCCATTGATAGGCAGTTCGGTCTCGATGAGGTGCTGCATAAACAAATCCTAGAACTTCTCCATTACGCTCGCACACCAGCCAGGGCAACTTCTGTAGAACCTTTGCAATGCGCTGCTGCATTTCATCTAGGGTTGGTGGTTGAACCTCAAAAGACACGGGTGAATCCCCGCAAAAGGGGGCGTAAATTCGCAGAACTTGCTCAGCATCTGGTTCAGTAGCAAGCCTGATGATGGATGACATAAAAAGCACACTCTTCTATTGCTGAAAATTTGAGTCACTAGCTGCTATTTTTTCCAAGGTAGCTTTGTGCCCATTTCAGTTAATGCAGAGAAGATGAGGTAGAGGATGACAACACTAGCGCTAATGAGAAAAAGAACAACCTCGTTATTCATAATTGACGCAAGACAGGTAATAAGCAGTACTGACTAAGATGATATTACCGAAGTTTTAGGAGCAATGGTAGCAGGGCGATCGCTTACGGCAATCGCACCTGCTACGTCTAAAATGTTGCTCATGCTGGCGTGAGCTTCAAGACTAGCTTTGAATAATCTCCCGCACTTTTTGCTGAAGCGCCGGATCTTGTCTGACTGCTGCTTCAATTTTATTGAAGCTTTCTGGATTTAGCCCTTCTTTTTGGAGGACTTGCTGCATCTTTGTGTTAGCTTCTTGCTGAATTGACCTAAGACTTGTGAAAGCCTTATCAAATTGCTGCTTTTCTTGTGAGGTCACTGCTTTTGTTGGCTGAGCTGAAGGAGTTCGCTGTGCCTTATATATTTCCAAAAAGCGTGGTTGGCTCAGACCAGACTGACCAATGAGCTGCACTATCTGCTGATTTGCCCCTTGTTCAATCACTAGCAACTGTTTTAAAGAGCGTGCAAATTTTTGAAGTTCATCTGGATTAACTTTGGTCTGGGATGTTGCTGGAACTTGAGGTTGAGAGGATGGAGATGCAGGTGGAGATGCAGATGGAGATGCAGATGGAGATGCAGGTTTTGGTACTTGTGCATGAGCTGACAGGCTGCTAGCAAGCAAAAAAACGAAAATATAGCTACCTGTGAGAATTTGCTTGAACACGTTGAGTTCCTCCTTAGGGATGACCTGCCCGGCGTTAGAGAATTTGTTGAATTTCTTTAATCGGGCGTCGGTTTGCATCGATTCGTCAGGCATATCCTCAGGCAGCACTTACACAGCAAACGATAGTTGCTATTTATCGCTAACTACTCCAGGTATGCGCGATCGCAGTACAGCTTAATACATATTAACTAAACGATAGTTCTATCTGTGAGTGTTTGTTTACTTGTAAAGATTTCCATATATTTCTAAGCCTTTATAAAGTGCTATTCTCTCTAAGTTTGGTGCCTTGCAAGTGCTTTAGTCAAAAGGGCGCTACGCAAATGCAGTGCAATCGCATTTGTTCTAGCAGACACTCTTGGTTACAACAGGGCGATGGCGCAGAGCGCCCAGTGAGTCCCTCGCGGTGCGGCACGGCTTCGCCGAACGGACACGCACTCGCGTGAGTCCCTTCGGGACACGCACTCGCGAACGCGATGGGCGTTCGCAATTATGCGGGCACTCCGTGCCATTGCCCTGCGCTGATAAATGAGTGGCAACATGAGATATCAACAACCTTCATTCCCACCAAACCAGAAGCTATTGATTATCTATCGCTGCTGTGTAGATAGAAAAGAACGCGCTCACGCTGAAACACAAGCTGATTGCTATCGGGCTTACTAGTCTCTAAATAAATGGTTTCCTGATTTTTCTTTACGCCCGGAACTACGAGCTGGAGTAGCAGTGGCGTCCAAACAGCAATACACACTAAAGTCAAAATACTTGTCAGTGTTTTGCTCCGAGCACTTTTTTTATTTGATTTTGGCAGTGCTGATTGACTACAAACTGTCTCTGGGGACCAGAAATGGTCATTAAAGTTGTAGTAACTCACTTACGAACTCTCTCTTAGATAAGAAGACACCAAATAATACCAAACCTTACTACCATATTTATTAAGATTAGATCAAGATGATAAGAAAATTAAGTAAAGTCAACAGTCATTTGTATGGAAGGTACAGCGCAAGTGTGAGGCTTGTGCATTGAGATATTCGCCTCAGTGTCGGTTTAGTAGTTATTGCTATAAGTGTTAGAGTTTACAGATAGGTTTTCTGTAATCTGAAAGTATTTGTAGAAATAGAAAACATAGTGCAGAATAGGCGCAATCAAAACGTGTGACGAGGTTCACAAGATGAAACTGCGGGAGTTACTGGCGAGTGTAGATGGTGTTGTGCAGTTACCACAACATCCAGCTGTGGATACAGAAATAAAGGGTTTGAAGACGAATTCTCATGCTTGCGTTCCAGGAGATTTGTTTATTGGGATGCCAGGAACGCGAGTTGATGGTGGGGACTTTTGGCAAAGTGCGATCGCCTCTGGTGCTGTCGCTGCGATTATTTCTCCGGAAGCAGCACAGAAACATCCTCCCACACCACAAGCTTGTGTGATTACTGCTGTGGACATGACAAAAGCTTGTGCCCAATTAGCAGCCACTTTCTACGGCTATCCTGGGCAAAAACTCAAACTTGTGGGTGTGACCGGCACAAATGGTAAAACCACAACCAGCCACCTTGTTGAATATTTTCTTAAATTAGCAAATCTGCCCACGGCTTTGATGGGCACTCTTTATACTCGTTGGAACGGTTTTGTCCAAACTGCCGTTCACACAACACCGTTTGCTGTGGAACTGCAACAGCAGCTGAAGACTGCTGTGGATGCTGGGAATGAGTACGGGGTGATGGAAGTGAGTTCCCACGCTTTGGCGCAGGGGCGAGTCATGGGTTGTCAGTTTGAGGTAGGGGTGTTTAGTAATCTTACCCAAGACCATTTAGACTTCCACCGCGATATGGAAGATTACTTTGCTGCAAAAGCACTGCTATTTAGTCCTCAATATCTCAAAGGACGGGCAATCATTAATGCTGATGATGCATACGGCAAGCGGTTAATTGCATCCTTGAACCCAGAAAAAGTTTGGAGTTATAGTGTTGATGATTCTACAGCTTCTTTGTGGATGAGTGACCTGAATTACGAGCCGAATGGTGTCACCGGTACGCTACATACACCAAAGGGTGAGGTGGCTTTTCGTTCACCACTGGTTGGTCAATACAACCTAGAAAATTTACTGGCAGCAGTCGGAGCAGTTTTACAATTAGGGTTAGATTTGCAGTTAGTCGCATCTGCAATACCAGAGTTTCCTGGAGTCCCCGGACGGATGGAAAGGGTGCAAATTAATCCTAAGCAAGACATCAGCGTGATTGTAGATTATGCTCATACGCCAGATAGTTTGGAGAATTTGCTCAAAGCCTCACGTCCGTTTATTCCTGGGAAAATGATTTGCGTGTTTGGATGTGGAGGCGATCGCGATCGCACGAAACGCCCGAAAATGGGTAGAATCGCTGCTGAATTAGCGGATGTTGCCGTAGTGACATCAGACAATCCCCGTACAGAAGACCCAGAAAGGATTTTGCAGGATATTCTAGCGGGGATTCCAGAAACAGTGAAACCGATAGTGATCTGCGATCGCGCTACCGCCATTCGTACTGCCATATTGCAAGCGCAACCTGGAGACGGCATTTTGCTTGCAGGCAAAGGTCACGAAGACTACCAAATTCTCGGAACTGAAAAAATCCATTTTGACGACCGAGAACACGCACGAGAAGCTTTAGAAGACAGGATAAAAAGCTGACATGAACTAGTGCAAGAAGGCGCTGAGTTTCAGTAGCAGCCGCAACGAATAAAAAAGAAACACGCACGCAGATGATAGAGTTATCATCTGCGTTCTTGTTGTTTCTCATCTCCATCACCACAAATTTCTAATAAGCATTCCACTCCACGGGAACTGTTTGCACAGAAGAAGATCCAGACACAGTGGTACCATTCATCTGCCAAATAAGATTCTCACCAGTGTCGTATCTGCGCCAGAAGATATCAGTCTTGCCATCACCATTGTAATCGCCAAAGCTGGGTTGCCAAGATGAATCAGTTGGGGGCAGAAAAGCCGCAGTATCAATTGATGTGCCATCCATCAACCAGGCAGTGTTTTCACCAGTTTGAGTGTTGTGCCAGAAGATATCTGTTTTGCCATCGCCGTTGAAATCGCCAATGTTAGATTTCCAAGAAGAGTCACGTTTTTCTAGAGAACCCGAATTGATGAAAATACCATTCATCTGCCAAACAGTATTCTCATCGGTTAGAGTATTGTGCCAGAGAAGGTCAGTCCTACCATCCCCGTTGAAATCACCAACGCTATAATTCCAAGACGGATCAAGTTCCCTCAGAGAATACTCTGATGAGTCAGTACCATTAATAAACCAAATGGCGTTCTCTCCCGTTGTCTGATTTCGCCAAAAGATGTCGCTTTTGCCATTGCCATCGAAATCAACAATACTGTAAGACCAAGATGAGTCAGTTTTGGACAGGAAAGCCGCTGTGGTCACTTTTGTGCTATCCATCAACCAAGTGGCGTTCTCACCGGTTGTCTGATTGCGCCAGAAAATATCGCTCCTGCCATCGCCATTAAAATCAGCAATGCTAAAAGTCCAGGATGGATCTATTTTCTCCAAAAAAACTGCAGAGGCAATTTTTGTGCCATCCATGAGCCAAATGGCGTTCTCACCCGTTGTCTTATTGCGCCAAAAGAAGTCAGTTTTGCCATCACGGTTGAAATCGGCATAAGCAAAATCCCAAGATGAGTCTAGATTCGGCAAAAATTCTGTTGTCGCTTTTGAGCCATCCATCAGCCAAACGGCAGTTTCACCTGTTTGAGAGTTACGCCAGAATTTGTCTGTTTTGCCATCACCGTTAAAATCGGCAACAATTGCCGCATTACTAAACAAGGAATTGGGATTGGGATTTTTTGCAGTCTCTACTGTTTCTCCCATCGATCCATCTAGTAGTGATTGGGAAGAACGTTCAAGACTCAAAGCAGAATTGAAATCATCCGTGTCTCTAAAACTATCGGAGATTGGGACAGATTGAAATGCACTAGTACTTGTAGAAGAGTTCAAGGTTTCAGATGGAAACATGATGTTTGTTTATGACTAGTGTTCATCATTTTTTTAACTGTTTTTTTGCACTGTTTCTGTTAAGACATAACATCTGCTATTTTTTGTTATTTTTTCTAAGCTGCATTGAACAATCACAAATATGTTTTTCACATGACATATTCTTTCTTCAGAACCCCGACTTCTTTAAGGAGTCGGGGTTCTTGTTTCTGTACACAGTATTGCTATATAAATAACTCTTATAAAAAATCGCCGAGATAATTCCCGGCGAATCACCGTCTATTAATGAAGTGAAATCCAAACTAATTCGCAATTGATAACTCGTAATTATCAACTCAATAACGAATTAAGAATTGCGAATTCTTCAAAAATTTTAGAAAGTATACCACTCCTTAGCTAACGTCGGTAGAGCAGTTTCAGTGGGGGTAGATCCATTCATCTGCCAAACCTTATTCTCGCCTGTTTCGTAATTGCGGAAGAAGATGTCGGTCTTGCCATCGCCGTCAACATCGCTAATGCTTGGTTTCCAGGCTTGGCTTTGCGTCGGTAGAGCAGTGTCACTGGTAACGTTTGCACCATCCATGATCCAAACCTTGCTCTCACCTGTTTGCTGGTTGTACCATAGAAGGTCTGTTGTGCCATTGCCGTCAAAATCGCCAACACTAGATGTCCAGCCAGCACCGAGTGTAGGCAAGGCAGTCTGAGAAGCAACATTTGAGCCATTCATCAGCCAGACGGCGTTCTCACCCGTTGTCTTATTACGCCAGAGAATGTCGGTTTGATAATCGACGTTGAAATCTCCGAAACTAGCTTCCCATTCTGTGCCAAGGGTTGGCAACGCAGTTGTAGAAGCGTTGGTACCATCGACCAACGAAACAGCGTTTTCACCTGTTGTGGTGTTGCGCCAGAAGATGTCAGTCTTACCATCACGGTTGAAATCAACAACATTAGCTGTCCAGTTTCCGTCAACCGTTTGCAAAAAAGACGAAGCGAGGACCTGTGTACCATCCATCACCCATGCCGCATTCTCACCCGTTGTCTGATTACGCCAGAAAAGGTCGGTTTTGCGGTCAGCATTGAAATCAGCAACGCTGAAAGTCCAGTCTGGACTGACTGTTGTTAGAGATGCTTCAGAGGTCACTGTGGTGCCGTCCATCAACCAAATCTGGTTCTCACCGGTTGTCTTATTACGCCAGATGATGTCAGTTTTGTTATCACCGTTGAAATCGGCAATTTTAAAGTCCCAATCTGCACTCATTGTCTTCAAAGCCGCCTCAGAGGCAACATTTGTGCCATCCATCAGCCAGATAGCAGTTTCACCAGTTTGAGAGTTACGCCATAACTTGTCGTTCTTGCCATCCCCATTGAAATCGGTATATATCGCTGCACTAGTAAATATGGGATTAGGATTCTTAAGACTAGGGGTTATTGCAGCCTCAGAAAAGTCATCTCCACCTAATGATGATTGTGAGGAGCCGTTTAAACTCAAAGTATTTAAATCACCATTGTTCTCAAAAGTATTTGCGTTTTTAATATTTAACGCACTAGAATCTCTAGCTCCCAAGGCTGAAGAATTTGACGTTTTTGGAGATTCCAACATGGTGTTTCTTTATTACTAGTGTTCATCAATGTTTTAACGCCTTTTAGTTTTTATTTTTGTCAATAAATAACATATTCAATCTTTCAATGATTTTTACTTAATACTTTGTCAAAATCGTCATCATTATAAGCATTTCTATCAAATAAATGTTACTCAATAACATTTACAATGTTTTATATCTATGCCATTACTTTATTTAACAGTGAACAGCTACCTACGCAGTTATCAGTTAAATACGAGTGGTCGCGCGTCCCCCACCAAGAGCGTGTCAGGCGTTGGTGGCGCTTCTTTATCCCCCACCATACGCCGTCAGAACTGATAACTGATAACTGATAACTGATAACTGATTTAAGTATTACTTAAAAATATATTTTTATTTTGTCTTTGCTCTTTTGAAGTATACTTAATGAAGTTAAAATACTTAATAAAATAATTACAATAAGAACAAGTTAATAATAATTTACAAAAACTGTAAAAGAATAGACAGAAGAATGAGTTTCAAACAAAAAGATATGTTGTGACGGTTTTGCGTTCGTCGCGTATGCCTGCGACACGTTTTGTGCTCAGCGTGCCTGCAGGTCTCAGGGACTCAGCGAGGGTCAGGTTATTTCAATCCCTGATAGTGATGCATACAAACCAGCCCCCGCCACTATAGATAGATAGAATACCACATTCACCTAGGGGTAATGTGTTCGACAGTCAGTCCGCAAATCAAAACCGCCATAGCTCCCTGAAATTGATATTATTTACTGCTGTTTCAGTAAAACTGTATATCATCTCGTCAGAAAAACACATATATAGCGGTGAAGTTGTATTACGAACAGTTGTTCTAAGGAAGAAAAAAATGAAATCGCAATATCTCATAGCTTCATTAATCGTAGGAATACTCACTGTATCAGCTAAGTATGCAGACACGCATAATCTATTGCTGTTACAAGAAAATGCACCTCGAACAGTCAAAACTCTTAAACAGGATAGGGTGCAAGCTCGAATACCGACTAACCGAGGAGTTCCAACTCGCCGGGAAAGCGGTGGTGCCCGCACTTTAAAGCAGGCTGAATCCAATACAATTCAGCAACAATTCGTAGCGGGAAAATAGAAAACAAGGGTTGCATCACAACCTCACCATTGCATGTGTATAAAAAGAGTAATATTTTTGTAGATTTAACATTTCGTATTTCATAAAATGTATCAAGAAAAAAACTAAATTTTAAGCCGCATAATAAAGAGTTATACGGACTTGTGTTCAAACATAACAATTGTTGAATAGACAAGGGAGATGAGGGATCAGGGGCGGGCAACTGTGAATGTAGAACACCGATTCACTATTCAAAATTGTGATGAAAAAACCCGGTTTTTGTGAAGCTAAAACCGAGATTTCGTTGCCTCAACTAAAAGAAACCGGGTTTTTGGAATTAGTCAATCGATGTTCTAGGCATTGCACCGAGATGTTTGTAGAAAACTGCAAGATGCCTTGCTTTCAGTGCGGAATTTTATTTATTTTGCAGAATTATTGCAGAAGGAGGAATCTGCAAATACACGTACAATTTGCCACCAGGTTTGTGAACCTACAACTCCATCCACAGCCAATGGTGGATAATTAGATTGGAAGTTCTTAACAGCAGTTTCAGTTTGTGGACCAAAGTTAGCATCAGTGGCAACAGGACCGTAGCTTAGACAATTCAAAATTCGTTGCAGATATCTAACTGCTTCACCTGTATTACCAGATTGCAGAGTTGGCAGTGATTGAGAGGTTTGAACATTAGCAGACATATTTTTCTCCTTATATTTAAGTAGAGTCAAATTCAACAGAAGGTCATCGTTTCAATGTTCCTGTCAGGTAACGAGTTGTCACTCGACATTTGCATTGCTCAGGAACAATTACATTCTGTGATTTTTTCGTTGTCTGCAACAGGTAAATTTAGCCAGTTAACCTCTAACTTAAGCATTTTTGTGCATTATTTTTGTACTGCCAATTTTTTTGACCGAAAGTCGAAGGGCGCAAGCCCCTAAATTCCATTTATGGGCGACGCCGTGAGGGAATTTATTCCCCGTCCAAACTCTTCTATCAATTCACTAATACTAATCTTCCGTCTACTAGCTTCTCGTTTCATGTTCTCCCAAGCAGTAGGCGTCACCACTATTTGATGCCTTTCTTTTACCTCATCATGTAAAACGGGTACGTCCCTTAATCTTTTCTTGGTTGTCATTATAGATATTGTGTATATACTATATATAAGCTAACAAATAAAAGGAGGTGATTCAAGAGTGTTGGTACTGGAATACAAAGCTGTAGTTAAAAAATCCCAATCAACGGCAATAGACGAAGCTATTCGTACAAGTCAATTTGTACGTAACAAAGTCCTGCGTTACTGGATGGATAATCGTGGTATTGGGAAGAAAGAGCTTTACCAGTACAACACTGCCCTACGTGCTGAATACGGATTTGTTAAAGACTTGAATAGTCATGCGTGCCAAGCATCTGTTGAAAATGTAGAACGCGCAATTTCACGGTTCTTCGACAATTGTAAAAAGAACAAACAAGGATTGAAGGGTTATCCACAATTCAAGAAAGATGCTCGCTCTGTTGAATACAAAACATCAGGATGGAAGCTGCACCCGACAAAACGTAAAATCACCTTTTCGGATAAAAAAGGCATTGGTGAACTCAAATTATTGGGAAAATGGGATATTCACACATACCCTGCAGAGTTGATTAAGCGAGTTCGGATTGTTCGTCGTGCTGATGGGTATTACGTGCAATTCTGCGTCAAGGTGGATGCAATCCAAGAACCCAGAACAGGTGATGGTGAGGTTGGATTAGACGTTGGGTTGGAGTATTTTTACTCTGATTCAAATGGGTATCATGAGGAGAATCCCCGTTTTCTTAGAAAAGCTGAAAAAGCTATCAAACACGCTCAACGACGCATCTACTCTAAGGAGAAAGGGAAAAACAATAGACGAAAAGCAAGAGGGCGATATGCTCGCAAGCATTTAAAAGTAAGTAGGCAACGGGAAGAACACGCGAAGAGAATCGCGCGTAACGTATGCAAGGCTAACACCTTAGTCGCCTATGAAGAGTTGAATGTGAGAGGGCTGGTAAGAAATCGTCGTCTAGCGAAGTCAATAAGCGATGTGGCTTGGAGGGCTTTTCGTCGTTGGTTAGAATACTTTGCGATTAAGTTTGGGACTCAAGTTGTGGCTATTGCACCTCACTATACAAGTCAAAAGTGTAGTGGATGTGGAGACATAGTGAAAAAGACATTGTCAACACGTACACACACTTGTAAGTGTGGATGTATATTGCAACGAGACGTGAACGCAGCGATCAATATTTTGTGTAAAGCAAAGTCTACCGGAGGGCATCCGGGAAGTAACGCTTGGGGAGTCGGAACCTCTACTTTTCTTGGCGCAAGCCAGGCTCACGCAAGTTGCGACGTTGAGCCAAGAATCCCCCGGCTTTTAGCCGTGGGGAGTGTCAATCTCATTTATATCAGGTTAGGTTGAATCTTTATCATTTGATTAATGATTCAATCATTGTTGTGCCATCGGCTTTAATCCAAGCAATTTGGGCAACATGGCGATCGCCTGCGTATTGCCGAATTTCATCCGCATCCCGTCCCCCCAAATCCATTTCCACTCGCACCAGATGGATCGAGTCTCGGAGTTTTGTGGCATAAGCAAAGGCGGCGGCGTACGCATCTGGCGTTTCTGGTACAATTAACCAATTGCTACCTGGGGTAGTTTGTGGTAACTGCCGAGCAGACAAGAGAATTTGTTGTAAATCTTCCAAGAATAATGCAAAACCAATTCCTGGTATGTTTTCTCCTTTAGGATGATAAAGTCCTAGAAGCTGGTCATAGCGACCACCCCGCCCAACAACCCGCGCCTGTCCATCAGTATCGCTGATTACCTCAAATACAATACCTGTGTAGTAATCAAAGGTTTGTAATAGGCTAAGATCGAGGATAATTTCTATGCCTCTTGATTGGTTTTCTGTTGTATTGATTACTGTCTTTTTCAGTAATTCTACTAAAGATTTAAGGTTATCTACGACGGCTTGTAACGGCTGATCCAAACCCAGCTTAGTAACTTTTTGCAACACATCATCTGGGTTTCCGCGTAAATCAAGCATGATGATGGCGCGTTCTCGTAATTCATCGCTCAACGGTAAAGTATCTATAGTTACCCGGTCAAGGTGAGCGATCGCACTGCGGATTTTTCCTTGTAAATGAGCGGGAAAAGCTTTGAGGAGCGATCGCGTGATTTGAGCTTCACCTAAAATCAAATGCCACTGGTTCAAACCCAATGCTTGCAAGCACTCTGCCACCAACAGCAGAATTTCTGCATCAGCTAAATTACCGCCACTGCCCAACAGCTCCACCCCAGCTTGATAAAATTCCTGCTGGCGGTTGTGTTTCAACTCGCTTGTCCCTTGGAATACATTCGCGTTGTAGTACAGCCGTTGTGGATATGTCACACCAGCCATACGTGTAACAGCCGTGCGAGCAATAGAGGCTGTCAATTCTGGACGCAGCCCCAAATCTTCATCATCAGCGTTTTGCAGTTGAATCACCGCCGAACGTTGAATTGCTCCTCCCGCCATCAGCGTATCCATACGCTCAAGCGTTGAGGTGATAATTCTGTGATATCCCCAACGATGAAACACCTGCTGTAACCTGTCTTCGATCCAGTGTTTTTGAGCCACATCTAAGGGTAATAAATCCCTAGCTCCCACTGGTGATTGATACACCATTATTTTTTCTTCCCACCAAACAAACCACCAAACAAACCGTCACCCCTAGTGTTAGGCGATGCAGTATGCTTCGCACCACTAGGTTTATGCCCTGTTATCTGTTCAACTCTGCGTTTGCCTTCCAATGCTACTTGGTTTTTAGGGTCTAATTGCAAGGCACGGTCAAAGTGAACTTTTGCAGTTGTGGTTAAATTTTGCTTCAAATAGACCACCCCGATCAAGCTATGGCAGCGACTATTATTTGGCTCTAGCTTCAGGGCATCTTGTAATTCTACCCTAGCTTGTGTCAATTGATTTTTTGCTATCAACTCTTGGGCGCGACGGATGTAATGAAGGACAACTGAATCTTCTTGCTGTGTTGGTGGTGGTGGAACTATAGGAGTTTTATTGACGACTGGCGCACTCGTTGGAATTTGTGGTTGAGTTAGTGGCTGTGATGCTGCTGCAGATAATTTGCCAGCATTGCGCATGACATATACCAAATTCAACTCGCTGACTTGGCTAATAGTCTCTTGTACTGTTTGTAATGAGTCATATTGAGTTTCAGCGATTTTGGCAATCGCACTCTTATAGATATGCTCGAAATTAGGCGCGTTGACGAGCTGTTTCGCCGCTTCGCTAGAAAGTTCCACCGAAGCAGGTTCTTGAACTAAGCGCTTGCCCATTTGCGACAAAACTAAAATATATTCCGTTCTCTTTTTCTCATGAGACAGAGTCTCGTATGCTGGATTCACTAGCTTAGACAACAATTCACCAGCCAATTGTTTCTCAGCATCGCTTGCAGCCTTACAGCTATCAGGATGCAGGCGACGGGCGATATTGAGATAGCGTTTGCGAATCTCTTTGACATCCGCATCAACTGGGACACACAGAACCGCGTGATGATCTACGAAGTCATATTTAAACAATCCACGATTGAACTTGAAAAACATATAACGGTGTTGCACCACGATCGCTTAAATTTCTCTAGTTTACTTTGCTTGTGAGAAATGGCTATAAATTTAACACCGTTAATTACCCCATGCAGACTAATTACTAGAAAACGGAATTTTGGAGTATAATGCAATAAGTCGCAGTAAT
>NZ_CAWMYC010000033.1:0-14952 GCF_963872035.1 Scytonema sp. HK-05 | reverse complement strand
CTCCTATCCCTAAGCGCCGTATAGACGGACGGGGTATCTCGGAGGTTTTGATGAAGAATTGGTAGCGAGTGTTTACTCATTTGGCTCGCAAAGGTTTTTTCTCATAAAAATCTTACTTTTTGCGAGCAACAACATGAAAAATATGCCAGTGCTTGTCTTCCCCTATAGCTGTTTTTCCCGGATGGTCTTCTTCCTGTAACATTTCTATTTCAAAAGGTTGCAGCAACATTTCTATCTGTTGGCGCGTATGGTGATTCATGGAAGCATAAATTGCCCAAGAATCGCGTTCCCCAAACAATTGTCCACAGAAACGACCACCAGAACGCAATGATGAAATAATTTTTTCCCATAAACTAGGGAAAGAGTTTGGCGGACAAAATGGTAATGAAAAGCTGGCGTTTACTAAATCTACTGATTCGGGTAGCACTAGGTCTTTAAAGAGAACAACGCGAGTTTCTAGAAGTTGGCGATTAATATCTGAACGATTTAATAAACGGGCTAAAGCTTCAGCTTCACCATCAATAGCCAAAACCCGCCAACCCCGACGCAACAGTTCTACTGTATCTCGCCCTTCCCCGCAGCCTAAGTCAACTGCAAACCGTGGCTGTTGGACACCTGTTTCTTGTTGGTTAAGACTTTCAGCGTCAAAACGCGCTAAAGCTTCAAGTAGGGTGTCTCGTGCTGGACGACCCACAACAGCGTTATAATAATCCGACCACTTGCGCTCAAAATCTTTACCTTCAGATTGATAATTATTGACTTCTGACATAGTATATACAATTACAATTGGAGTTTTTAACAACTAACCCATATATAAAATATAAAAATCCTATTTGATTTATGAAAATCGCGCGTGTTCAGATTCCCGACTTCTTTAAGAAGTCGGGAATCTTGTTGTTCACTTAGCCGAAGGCAGCCTGTAGAACTTATGATTTAGAATTGCTATATTGATTAATATTTAGAAAAAAATTACATTGCTTCTTCTATGATTAAATCACAAATCATAGGGTATTTGTTGCTTATAAAAGCCAATTTGGTGGACATTTGAGATTTTCGCGAGCAATACCCACCCCAAAGAAAACCACTGTAATAGATTTTGCATCTTAGTAAAGCTACGGTAGATGTTATCACAGTGGTAAATTTACTGAGGACGGTAATCCTTATAACAAGCTAGTATTAACATGATAATTGCTGTTGCTTGAGAAAGTGGCTGGCTTTTTCCTGCAACTCCTTATCTTGAACGAAAAATGACTCGGTTTGGACTTTGGATGTGAGATCAGCAATTAGGTAAAGGTGTAAGGGAAAAGGGAAAAAGTAAAATATACTATGCCTTTTTCCTTCTACCTTTTTTTTGTGTTATCTCCCATCTAAAATCTCAAATCTAAAATTGCTCCGATTAGCCGATGAGTTAACGGCAAGCTATCAATCACCATTCCAACGCATAGCAACATCATATAAAAAATTGAGTAGAGAAATAGAGAACGCGCTAGTTGTTTATCATCTGGATTGTGCAAAAGCGCCCAAGCTTTTTTGATGAAAATAGCCCCTAGTACAAGGGCGATACAGGCGTAAACAGCACCAGTAACAGCAAGCGGATAGACGAGTAAAAATGTAGTGGGGATAAGAAGCAAAGAGTACACCCAAATCTGACGAGTCGCAGCAACATTACCAGCGACAACAGGAAGCATCGGTACACTAACTTTGGCATACTCGTCACGGATCATCAATGCTAAAGCCCAGAAATGGGGAGGTGTCCACAAGAATATGATCGCAAATAGTAACCATGCTGCCCAGCTTAAAGTATCTGTTACCGCCGCCCAACCTACTAAGGTCGGAATTGCTCCAGCAGCACCACCAATGACGATGTTTGCAGAATTATGGCGTTTGAGTAAGTGAGTGTAGACGCCTATATAAAAGATAATACCGGACATTGTTAATAAAGCACTTAGCAAGTTGACGAACACAGCAAGTAGGCTGAAGGAAAGACAAGCAAGTGCGATCGCAAATATCAAAGCATGAGATGGCTGTATGCGACCGGAAACCAAAGGTCGATGACGCGTGCGTTCCATTTGGTCATCAATGTCCCGGTCATAGATACAGTTAATTGTCTGGGCGCTAGCAGCGGCGAAAGTCCCGCCACAGAGAGTCACAAGCAGCAATACTGGGTTGACGTTTCCCTCGGATGCAATCCACATACTAGCAGCAGTCGTCATGAGGAGCAGCGGGATAATCCTAGGCTTTGTGAGTTGATAGTAACTCTGAATGACTTGTAAAAAGTTTTGATGGTGGCGTACAGCGGTATTCTCAATCATGGTTCTACAATTTCCTCATTGGTTTACTGATCATCAATGCGGACATAAATTCTTCGAGCAATTTCCTTTTGCAGTGTCAATCTGTTTTCTCCTACTCTGATGACAAAACAAGGAAACTGCTGTTCTAAAGTTATGGAAGCTCCTGGTATTACTCCCATTGATATCAGTTCTTTGAGAAATTTTTCGTCCTTAATGTTGCAGAACTTGACGATTCCTCGCTCTCCTATCTTCAGCAAGGCTAATGAGGAACCTGTGATACGGAATTTATAAAACATTAATTATTTTTTATTTTACATATTTAAAAAAGTCATTTTTTTATAAAAAAACCACAGATGGACACAGATGGACACAGATAAGTTATCTGTGTAAATCTCGTGGGTTAAAAATTCATAATTTGGATTTTTGCAAGAAGTTTTTTGTAGAGATGTATAGCAATGTTATTTGAATTTTTAAAATTCATTTGATCAGATTCCCGACTTGTTTAAGAAGTCGGGAATCTTGTTGTTCACGTAAGCGCAGAGCGTGCCGCAGGCATACGCGTAGCGTGCCCGTAGGGCTTATGAATTAGGATTGCTATAGCATGCTACGTCTTTACATGAGTCAGGAATTTATTGCCTTACAGATGAAAACACTGCAACAAGATAGAAACTAGACCAAGTATGGTTCTTGATGAGTCTTAATCGTGCAATTAGAACGTGGATAAGTCACGCAAAGTAGAGCGAAACCCTTCGACATTTGCTCGTCATCCAAAAAGCTTTGCTCAGATTGGTCGATTTCACCTTCAACAACTTTACCAACGCAGCTAGAACAAGCACCTGCGTGACAAGAAAAGGGCAAATCAATACCCTTTTCTTCAGCTGCATCGAGGATAGTTGTCTCCTCATCAACTTCAATTGTGGTATCCAGACCTTCTTTCTTGCTGATTAATCGAACTTGGTATGTAGTCATTTTCTGATTCTTTTCACACGCGGTACAGTTCAGTTAGGTTTTATGACTTCAAGGGCTTTAACAATCCAAAAGTCAAAATTCAAAATTCAAAAAATTCTTGAATTCTAATTTTGAATTTTGAATTGCTTTCCAGGGGAACGAGCTAATTGGCTATTAGACATCTCCAGAAATTAGATTTCAGACCATACAGCATAAGGATCTGAAACTGATTTTCAATCATAGGTCTATTAGCTGCAAGGTACACCTTCAGAGGAACAGTCAGCCGTTCTAAATGACTTTCCACAACCGCAGGTATCAGTAGCCTTGGGGTTGATGAACCTAAACCCGCCGTCCATGACGCCTTCTACAAAATCGACAATTACCCCTTCCAATAACGGCGCACTTTTGGCATCAACGTAAACTTGCACCTTGCCTTGCTGGCTGACTAAATCATCTGGTTGCGGCGAGCTTGTGACTTCCATTGCATACTCATAGCCACTGCAACCACCATCTTTGACAGAGATGCGGATACCTTTAGTTGGCGTATTGGTTTCGGGAGTAGAATCCCGCAGAAACGCGCGCAGGCGAAATTCTGCTTTTTCCGTCAAAGTAACCGTCATCAAACCTCCTAATGAGTGGGAATTAGTTGTTGTGATTCAAAGTGTGAATTTGTCTAGTGGTGATGAGTAAAGCAATCACAATCAGCACTTCAATTGGCACAGGTGAAAAAATGAAGCTTAAACCTAGGCAGAACAAAGCAATCAATATAGCCAGGAACTGCCAAATTTGATTTGCGATTTTTGCACTGACTTGAGACAACGCTATGGCAAATCCTAAAGCAATGAATGAAGACACCAACATGACTAATATTTACTTGCAATGACTGGTGGTTTCCATAGGATTGGATTGCGAGTATCTCCAAGGCGCACTGTTACCGCATACAGGACACGAGCGATCGCGGTAAGAACGGCGCTTGACAAATTCCATCCGGGTTAAGTCAATTGTCAAAAGTTCTGACAACAGAGGTTGACTCAACCCAGTGATCAGCTTGATAGCCTCCAACGCGGCTAGACAAGCCAGTGTTCCAGAAACAGCACCCAGAACTGCAAAGCCACGCGTATCCCAATCAGGCTTCTCAGGAAACAGACAAGATAAACAAGGCGTCACACCAGGAATAATCGTGGTTAAGTAAGCCTCCATCCCGTCCATTGCTGCTTCCACCATAGGCTTACGCCACCGCACGCAAGCTTCATTTAACAAATCGCGCTCCGTAAAGTTATGAGCGCAGTCAAGAGCCATATCAGCTGATTGCACCAAGGAGTCTACATTTTCCGGGGTGACATATTCATGAACTGCTTCCACCTCGACATCAGGATTGATGGCTTTCAGAGTTTCTTGTGCTTTGAATACTCTGGGTTTGCCTACCCAATCGTGCGTCATCAGAATCTGACGATTCATATCATCAAGCCGCAGATCACCACCCCGAACCAGAATCAGCCGCCCAACGCCAGCTACCGCAAGGTATAGCGCCGCCGTACCGCCCAAGCCTCCTACTCCTGTAACCACAACCGTCGCTGACTTGAGGCGCTTCTGTGCTACTTCGCCAAAATTAGGAAGCATCATTTGGCGACGGTAACGTTCCAATTCGGTAGGCGTTAGGTTTACCACTTTTTACCTCCTAATCCGATGTGATTTCTGTCAGCGTGACTACATTTTTAGGCTTCTCATTAAACACTTTGAACAGCTTTTGTTCTTGGGGTGTTGATTCAAGAAATACCTCATAGGCTTTAGAAAAAGCCTCACGATATTTACTTAACTTATCTGAGAGACTGAGGTCAGTATCATTTTCATCAATTTCTTTGATAAGTTGAGAAAACTTTTTTAAAATATGCAGACGGTTGACGTGTACAACATTTTGGTCATAGGGGAGTTCAAAAAAATCAAAATACTCCTCTGCATCTACGAGATTTTTGAATTTATTATAATCCCAGTTCATTTTGCCTGCTCCAGTTTTTTTAGCTGTTGCTTAAGTTCATCTAATTGACGATAAATTTCATAAGTTTCAGAGGCAGCATCCATAAGCTGTTGATAATTTGTTGGTAATCCCTCTGCCAAATCATGCAAGTCCATTTTCATTTGACCAGCTTTACTATTGAGGCGTTTTATCTTATTTTTAAGTTCCTCAACAGTAGATATGTCTTCAGCTTGTGCCATAAACACCTCCTGATGTAAAAGAAAGAATAAAGAAGATAGAAGATAAAAGATAGAAAAAGTAATTTTTTCTAAATTTAATCTTCACTCTTTGCTCTTAGTACAGAATTTCACAACTTCGTAACGAATTAATTTCAGAAAGGCTCTGCGTTACTCTGCGCTGACTCCCTATGGCTGACGCCACGCCTGACGGCGAACGGGTTCACCAGTCGCCTGCTGTCGGTAAACCCTCCTGCAGCGCTGGTTCACCGCGTCCCTCTGCGTTTTAAAACGCTACGAATTAATGCAAAGCTGTACTTAGCTCTTCTTTTTTAAACTTTGCTGACTTCGGGAAAGCGCTTAGCCAAATCAATTCCCTTTTGTACGAACTTTTCTCCCTCTTCTGCTAATTTCTCCAAGGAATCAAAGCCAAAGCGATGTGCATCGCGTAAGGTCTTTGTTACTAACAAAAGACGGCCGGAAAAGACGAGCGCCCAACCAAATCCTTCATGACTCAAATCAATGACAACTTGAGATAAAAGACCTGTTTCTTTTTCAATACAAGCAGCAACAGCGCGATAAAACACCATAATGCGTGCCTGAGTCATTGGATCGACTTCACCCTCAAGAGAAATTTCGCGTTTCTTTTGTTTACTCACAATAAATGGTTTAAGCAGCAACTCATCCGACCAATTACGGTAAGTTCCATAACTATCTTGACCCCGGAATTGTTGCACGATCGCCTTGAGAAAAGGCGAGTTTAAGATTTCTGTTGGAGTTGTTCCGTTAACACTATTAGTTGTCGTCATACGGTTGCTTCCTCTTCCAATTCATCTTCAAAGCTTTGGGGTTTTTGTTGTAAAGCTTTACGCAGCCAAGGCGGAGGGCTTCCTTTGAGAGTTTGCACTAACTTATTGAGAATCTCAGCAATCTCTTCTTCTTCTGATTTCGCCTTGACTGGAGTGACACCTTTCTTGATTAACCGAGCAGCTGCACTACCTCCAATTGCCGCAACATAAACAATCGTGCAGTCAGCCAGTGCATCAAGTTTCGGTGTGACTTTATCCTCATTACCATCTTGTTTGAGATCACCATCAAAGGTGAGAGTTTCTAGAAACTGATATCCAGAATCAGAAATCTCATAAACATCAATTTCTTTCGCCCAGCCGAAGTGAGCATTAATATGAAGTCGGTCGCTTGTTGTGAAGGCAATTTTCATCCTTATTCTCCTCTACTCAATTTATGAGTGATGAGTAATGAGTAGTAAATAAACATTTACGACAACTCATAATTCATAACTCATATTTTCTAAATTTCATGAATGCTAAAACTGACACCGACTTCTCATTCTTTGTCGGGGTTTTCTGCGTATTTGTGGTTCATGAAATGCTTAGCTTTCCCTTCTTCTTCCTCTAAAAAGAGGTTCCCAATGTCAAACAAAAGCTGTATCGTGCCTCGGTAGCCAACTTTGGTAAACTGACCATTTCCCAAGCGGTCAAAAATGGGAATGCCTTGGCGGTAAACAGGAATTCCTAAGCGTTTGGCGATCGCCACTGTATGAGAATTACCAATCAACAAGTCAGATCCAGGTGCCAGTTGCTCAAAATCTTCCAAATCACCGATAGTGACACTTTTAACGGGGAGTTTTTCCAGCACAGAAGAACGTGTTGTCGTTACTGCTGCATGAATCTGAGACCCCATTGATTGCAGAAAACGAACTGTTGACCAAAGCAAGTCCGGTTCCAGTGCTAAAGACACTCGCTTACAACCAAAGTAAAAGTGAGTATCCAACATGGCATCTTGTAACTGGCGGCGTTGGCGACGATATTTCTCTGGTACACTCATACCGCTGATGTCTGCCAATGCTTGTAGGAAAGAGTCCACCGCTTCTAATCCCGTCAGTTCACCAAACACCTCGTAAGGTATGCCAAACTGCTGTTCCAAAATTTGCGCCGCACCCCGCATACTTTCACCGAGTGCCAGAGTGAACGAAGAACTACCGATTTCCCGCAGTTGTGTCAAACTCGTGCCAGATGCTGTTATGGGGCTGTAGGAATCCTCTAAGTGACCATCTAGTGAAGCGGAAAGATCGGGCACAAAGATTGGCTTTAGTCCAAAGGCGGTGACAATTTCTTTGATTTCCTGCACATCCCCTGGAGTGAAGGCAGAACTTGCCAAAATCGTGATTTGCTGCGCTTTGGTTTCGCCTGCTTGCGGAATTTCCTTAACTATGCTTTCGACAGCGGCAGCAAAGCCATCTTGCAATGCACCCTTAAAATCAGGTGTAGAGACTAACACAATTGGCAGGTGATCTAGTTCTGGGTGACGTTTGCGGATTTCCTTGAGAAAGCCCGGCATATCATCCCCTCTGGTTTCCGTCAGTCCAGTGGTACACAAACCAATAATTTCTGGCTTAGACTTTTGCACCAGCGTTAGGATTGCCTGTTCAACATTTTCCTCGCCACCCAAAATAGTTGATACTTCAGTCATCGCTGTGGTGGAAAGGGGAATCGCTTCACGGAAATGCCGCACCAGAACTACTTTGGCAAAGGCAGTACAGCCTTGAGAACCGTGCATTAAGGGAATTATGCCTTTCAATCCCAAAAAGGCTAAGGCTGCACCCAAGGCTTGGCTTTGCTTGAGGGGATTAACTGCAACTGATGAGTTTGTGACGCTGACAATCGCCATCACCTCACCTCCTGTAGAAGAGATGGGGATGAGGAGGATGAGGAGGATATTGCTACCTTATCTCCCTCATCTGCCTTTGCTTCCCACGGGGCTGGCTTACGTACTTGCTCCCACACAGGGCTATAAAGGGCTTCATACACTTCTCGTGCCATCTCTAACATCCCCACATAGCCTGCATACGGATGATGGCGTTCTTGGTTGATGTCTAAGAAAGGAATCCGAGCTTTAAGAGCGGTGTATTGATTGCGACCACCAGCAATCAACATATCTGCCTTAGATTCGTCAATGATTCGCAAGATTTCTTTGGGACTTTCTTGTTCGAGAATGACGCCATCTTTACCTAGCAACCTTTTGATTCGGGCTTTATCCTCCTCAGTACTCTTTCTGGCGCTGGTTGCAACAACTTCCATCCCCAAGTCACGAGCCGCAGAAATAATTGACCAACTCTTGACGCCTCCAGTATAAAGGACAACACGCTTTCCTTTGAGGCGATCGCGATAGGGAGCCAGTCCCAGATCCAGGGCGGCGGTTTCTTCAGCAATGAGCTTTTCTGTACGTTCTTGCAAATCAGGATCGCCCAATTTCGCGGCAATGTTCCGCAGACAGCGGTTCATGTCTTCTATGCCGTAGAAAGACTCTTCAATGTAGGGGATGCCGTAGCGCTCTTCCATCTTTCTGCCCATGTTGACTAGCGCTTTCGAGCAGATCATCACATTGAGCTTGGCACGGTGGGCGTAGCAAATTTCTTCGTAGCGAGCATCACCTGTAATTTTTGCCAAGACTCGAATACCTAATTTCTCCAACAGTGGGAGCACTCCCCACATTTCACCGGCGATGTTGTATTCACCGATCAGGTTGATGTCATAAGGTGTGGTAAATTCAGGTTCGGCTGTTCCGACAACGTGTTCCAGCAAAGCTTCACCAGCAAGGCGGTTGCCGAGATTTTTACTACCGATGAACCCCGGTGCATTTACGGGGATAACAGGAGTTCCTAATTTCTTGGCAGCGGCTTCGCAGACTGCATCTATATCCTCACCAATCAAGGCGGTGACACACGTGGAGTAAACAAAGATGGCAGCTGGTTGGTAACGCTTGTGTATGTCCTGGATGGCTTTGTAGAGCTTTTTTTCCCCGCCGAAGATGACATCATTCTCACTCAAATCGGTGGTAAAGCCCGTTTTGTACAGCATAGGACCAGAGGAGAGACTACCACGACTTCCCCAGGAGTTACCAGAGCAGGCGATCGGTCCGTGGACTAAATGAGCAGCATCGGTAATTGGGACTAGGGAAATCATTGCACCATCAAAGGCACAACCACCCTGAGCAGCACCAGGCTTGGGTAATTGCGTGCAAGACTTGTTTTTCTTGTCTCCATGCTTGTCTTTATTGTGTTCGCATCCAGGCTCAGTGAGCAGCTCGTTGATTTTGCCTTGGGTGATTTTCATCTGATTTTTCCTTTGTCGTTTGTTATGTGTCTTTCATCCTTTGTCATTTGTTTTTGTTCGTTGCTTTGTGATTAACCAATGACTAATGACTAATGACTAATGACCAATGACTAATGACTAATAACTAGCAAATATATTTTGTGACATCCTCTCCACACTCATCGCTTAAGTAAGATAAGGCACGGAAACGTAATCCAACAAAATTGTCATACAGGGGATTAAGTTTGCACAGTGCAGGAATGTGAAGGGTATGTCCAAACAAATGAATCTTTCGCTCAAAGGGGCAACAACAAGGAATGACTTGGCAAATTAAATGAGCGAAGCGAGCATTTTTAACTTGAATTTCATCCACGCGACGGCGCAATGGATTTAGAATATCAAAACCAGATTTTTTATACTTAGGTGGATAATAGTTTCCGTGAGTATGAGTGTGAGTGTGAGTTACCGATTTCATAATACAATCCTTAGGAAAAAGGTAAAAAGAAAAAGGTAAAAGGAAAAAGGCATTCATTAAGAAATGTTCAATTTTTCTTTTGCCTTTTCCTTTTCCTTTATTGGCACGACGCGAGTTAATGCAATTCCTAACGAATCAAGTCGTAGGAGATATCGGTCTTAGCAGGAATGTTGGTGTTGCGATCGATTTCCTCGAAGAGGGTATTCACGATCCAGTTGAGCAAGTTGATCGCGCCTTCATAGCCGATAGTGGCGTAGCGGTGCAAGTGATGGCGGTCCATGATCGGATAGCCAATTCTCACGAGGGGAGTCTTGGTGTCGCGCCACAGGTACTTACCGTAGGTGTTACCGATGAGCAAGTCTACGGGTTCGGTGAAAAGCAAAGAACGCATATGCCACAGGTCTTTACCAGGCCAGATGGTAGCACTCTTACCATTGGGGCTAGAATCCAGCAACTCTTTCAGTTCTTTCTCAAAGTGTTCATTGCTGTTATGAACCAGGATATGCACAGGTTCAGCACCCATTTCCAGCATGAAGCTTACCACACAGTACACGAGATCAGGCTCACCGTAGATAGCGAAGCGCTTGCCGTGAACCCATGCATGGGAGTCAGTCATCGCATCAACTGCGCGACCGCGTTCGATTTCCAGTTCTTTAGGAATGGGTTTACCAGTCAGTTCACTGAGTTTCATCAAGAACTCATCAGTACCCTTAATACCCCAAGGACGAGAAACTACGGTCTGTTGCTTCCATTCTTTTTCAATGTATTCGCGGGTTTTGGGGGTAGAGTGTGCTTGCAGAGCAATTGTAGCTTTAGCATTAATTGAATCTGCTGCTTCTTCTAGGGGAGTACCACCTGGGTACATATCAAATTCACCTGTGTTGGGTGAATCCAGATAGTCGCTGTTATCTGCCAGCACGGTGTAATCGATACCCATCAGATTACAAATCCGCTTGATTTCCCGGTTGTTACCAACATAGGTGTCAAAACCAGGGATAAAGTTGATTTTGCCATTGCTGGTTTCCTTCTTCTTACCTGCTGTGAGGTTAGAAAGAATACCCTTCATCATGTTGTCGTAGCCTGTGATGTGGGAACCAACAAAGCTAGGAGTGTGAGCAAAGGGGACTGGGAAATCTTGAGGAACTGAACCTGCATTCTTGGCATTGTTGATGAAAGCCTGCAAGTCATCACCGATAACCTCTGCCATACAGGTGGTGCAGACAGCAATCATCTTGGGCTTGTAGAGTTGGTAGGAATTCGCCAAGCCGTCGATCATGTTTTGCAGTCCACCGAACACCGCTGCGTCTTCAGTCATCGAAGAAGATACGCCAGAAAACGGTTCTTTGTAGTGACGGGTTAGGTGGGTACGGAAGTAAGCAACGCAACCTTGGGAACCTTGGACAAAAGGTAGAGTGCCTTCAAAACCAACAGCAGCGAAGATTGCTCCTAATGGTTGGCAGCCTTTAGCAGGGTTGACGGTCAATGCTTCACGGGCGAAGTTCTTTTCACGATACTCCCAAGTCTTCGTCCATTCTGCAACCCTTTTTACTTCTTCAGGGTCGTGTCCGTTTTCAAATTGCTTTTTGTTCTCAAATAGCTGCTGGTATTCCGGTTGGTGGAATAGTTCGACGTGATCTTGAATCTTTTCCGGATTCTGAGGCATTTTCCTATCCTTAGGTTGCTGTAATGAGTTACTGGTCGAGGAATAAAGATTCGAGGCAATGGAGAGTGCGTAATAAGAGTTGGGAGTGGGGAGTGGGAAGTGGTGAGTGTTACATTCCCTACTTTCTACTCCCCCCTGGGGTAAAAACCCCAGGTTATCCCCACATCTTTTTTTCTCCCATTTCCCTAGGCGACAGCTTTAGCCTTAGCTTTAGCGTTTTGATTCCAGGGAGCGCCGATTAATCCCCAAGTGGGGCTGTTGAGCGCGAGATCCATGTCGCGGGCAAAGATGGCAAAGCCGTCATAACCGTGATAAGGACCGGAGTAATCCTTTTTATGATTCAATAGCTTCAAATAGCCTAATGTTTACAGTAAACAGTGTCAGTTTTAAGCATTGTTCGCTGATAACACATTTATTTTTAGGCTAAATATAGGCTAAAAACACAACAATGCATAACCAGGATAAAGACAAGTATCAGCAAGCTTTTGAAGGCTTGGAGCCAATTTCATCTACCGATGGGAGTTTTCTTGGCTCAAGTCAGCAAGCACAGCAGCAAAGAGAGTATATGAGAACAAAAGTACTACTAGAATTAGAGAAAGTTAATCAGCGTTTGAAGTCTGCAAAGACAAAGGTGACAATTAGAGAATCGAATGGAAGTCTGCAATTACGAGCGACGTTACCCATTAAACCCGGAGATAAGGACACAAACGGAACTGGAAGAAAGCAATATAATCTCAGTTTGAATATTCCTGCTAACTTGGATGGATTAAAGACGGCAGAGGAAGAAGCATATGAATTAGGAAAGTTAATCGCTCGTAAAACCTTTGAATGGAATGATAAATATTTAGGTAATGAAGCAACTAGAAAAGACTTTAAAACAATAGGACAGTTACTTGAAGAATTTGAAAATGAGTATTTTAAAACTCATAAACGTACGACAAAAAGCGAGCATACTTTTTTTTATTACTTTTCTCGAACCAAGCGGTTCACTAATTCTAAAGATTTGGCAACTCCGGAAAATCTGATTAATTCTATTGAAAAAATTGATAAAGAATGGGCTAAATATAATGCTGCAAGAGCTATTTCGGCATTTTGCATAACCTTCAAAATTGAGATTGATTTATCTAAATACTCTAAAATGCCTGAAAATAGTTCCCGGAAGATACCGACCGATGTGGAAATATCTGCAGGAATTCTCAAGTTTGCTGATTACCTAAATAACAGAGGTAATCAAGTTAATCCAGATGTTAAAGATAGTTGGCAGCTTTGGCGATGGACTTATGGAATGTTGGCAACTTTTGGTTTACGACCACGGGAGCTTTTTATTAGTCCTGATATCGATTGGTGGTTAAGCGAAGAAAATGCAGATCTGACATGGAAAGTCCATAAAGAGTGTAAAACTGGAGAAAGACAAGCATTACCATTATATAAGCAATGGATTGAAGAATTTGATTTAAGAAATCCGAAATATTTAGAAATGCTAGCAACAGCAATTAGTAAAAAAGATAAAAGCAATCATGCAGAGATAACTGCATTAACACAACGAGTTAGTTGGTGGTTCCGGAAAATAGGATTGGATTTTAAGCCGTATGATTTACGTCATGCATGGGCAATTAGGGCGCATATTCTGGGAATACCTATAAAAGCTGCGGCGGATAATTTGGGGCATAGTGTGCAAGTTCATACTCAAACTTATCAGCGTTGGTTCTCACTAGATATGCGAAAGTTGGCGATGAATCAGGCTTTAACGAAGAGAAATGAAATTGAGGTTATTAGGGAGGAAAATGCCAAGCTGAAGATGGAGAATGAAAAGTTGAAACTTGAGATTGAAAAGTTGAAGATGGAGTTAGTTTATAAGCGTAGTTAAATTTGCTAAGAAAATTGATCTGGTGCGTTGGCGTTCAGGGCAATGCACCCTACCAGTTGTTGCAGTATTAGAGGTTATTTACTTACACCTGAAGAGTTTGGGCGATCGCCCTTTGGGCGGCTCCTCCGGAGGAGCATCGCCTTCCTCTAGATTGATGGTTGTAAATCAATAAACATAATAGAAAGCCTGTTTGTGATTATCACCCGCAAACAGACTTGACTTTTTCAGGCTTCTAATTAAGCTTGCTCCCAAAGCTCACGGATACGGTCAGGGAGCCAGCCAGCAATTTCCTGAATCCGCTCTTCGGAAAGTTGGTCTTTGGTGGCAGCAAATACCGCTTTAACTCCCTGCTCTGCCTGGATTGTCGGTGGCAGTGCTCCTTCATTGGCAACTCGGGTGAGAAATAGATTGGAATCAATTCCAATCGGAGCCGGACCTCTTAAAGGTTGACGTATTCGACTTAAAAATCCCACAATTGGATTGGTGTCTTTCCACAGATCAGCCACTTCCATCTGAAGTGCTTTCTCCTTCGTAGGCACAGCCTCTTGATGCAGTTCTGACTCGACGCGCTCAATGGCTTCCCTTGTCATTAAGTCGCGCATGACGCGAAACACAACTTCAGTAAAGTCTCTTGCGTCATACAGATCCCCAAATCCGCTTTTTACCATGACCTTTTCCAGGAACGAGTGATGTTCGTCGGCGATCGCAGTTCGAGAATCTTCAATCTCCGTTGGGTCAATTTCTGGAACGTTTTTCCTGAATGTTTCATCCGGCATTGTTTTTTCTTGTGCTTCTTAAAGTTGAGTCTTTATGCTTATCTATGTAAGGTCTCACAAATCAAAAACGTTTAGTATCATCCAGAAGTTCGAGATGCCATATGTTCAAAAGTTAGAAATTTAGCGGATAACCTGAGATATCTTGCATTAATGCCCGCGAGCTAGTCGCGTAGTGATTACGATCGCTATGACTTGCTCGCTTAACCACCTTGGATGAATAGCGATCGCCCTTTGGGCGGGCACTTCGTGCCATCGTATCGATCATGTAGGGTGCGTTGCGCTTTGTGACAACGCACTCTACTGCTATACGCATTGTCTGGAGCTACAGGCGATCGCTTCCTTGGTATACTGATTTGTCACAGATTTTGTTGTGACGTGATGTCATGCTGCGATGCCTAGTGCTGCTTGAGTGTGATGCACGATAGAATTTAGCCAAACACTTGATTAATCCTTTTGGCTAGCTGTCCACGATGTCCGCAAGAGATAGGTTTCATCAACTAGTCAGGACTGCCCTTGAGAACGAAGGGTGGATAATTACTCATGATCCGTACCACATTGATTTGGGGTTTGTTGATTTTTACCGAAAAACTGGGTTTAAAGCCCCGTCCTTTTAGGACGGCTTTTTATTGT
>NZ_CAWMYC010000032.1:0-15072 GCF_963872035.1 Scytonema sp. HK-05 | reverse complement strand
GAGTGACGCAAGTCTGCCTGAGCAAGTTCTGCCTGTGAACCAAGAATCCCCGCGCATGGCAGGCCGGGGAGTGTCAAGAGTCATGTTTCTTACCTTAAGGTTTTCAGTAGCAACGAGGCTATTACCGCTTGCGATTTCTGCTGCTACCTGATGAACCCAGTTTTGGCGCTGATTAGCAACCTTGCGAGTTAATTTACTTACTCGGTCAGATGCCTTCTTCCATCTTCTAGAAGCTTTAATTTTCGATTTACGATTTGGCGATCTCTTTCTACGTTTAGATTTTGAAGTATGTTTAATCTGAATTTCAGCTTTGCGTAGAAATTTAGGAGCCTCAACTAATTGATGATTCTCTCCATCAGTGATAGCCAAAGCTGACTTGCAGCCAATATCTATCCCAATAGCACCTGTTCCCAGTTCTCGCTTAATACTAGAGGCATCTACAGTGATAGAGGCGTACCATTTCCCATGGAGGTACACGATGGTGCAAGTTGTCGGGTTACCCCAGACTCTTGCCTCTCCTCTCATCTGAATTTCGACATCCAAATCGACAAGTTTTAAATAGCCATTAACACCAGTGGTGTGAGCCTTGAAGCCTTGTCGTCCATCTGGATATGTCCAACCTGAGTAGTGGCGAATTGATTTGAATCTAGGGTATTTTCCTAGCCTCTGGAAAAAGCGTTGATAGGCGAAGTCTACACGCTTTAGAGTGGCTTGCAAGCTACCAGCATTAAGCAACTTATACTCCGTCCAGACTTCTTTGAACGCTGGCAAACTGTTTTGCTGCTGGTAGTAGTCAACCTTATTTCCAAATTTTTGGTACTGAGTTTTCCGGTTAGCTAGTGCCGAGTTATAGAGTTCCTTGTGCATAGCCCTGCAATAGCGCAGTTTTTGTTCCTGCGTTGGCGTGGGATAGAGGCGAAAAGTAACTCTTCGTGTGGGCATTGGCTAAACAAAAACTGTAAATAATATGATACCAAACTGTTTGGAAAAATAAAAGGCATCGAGCCTTTCATTTTTCCCGCTTACCGCCCCTCCTTACTTCGTTGAAGGAGGGGCGGTAAGCGGTTGTGTTGTAGGGTGGGGATTGCCCACCATAAACTCAAATGCTAGAGGATGCTTATCACGAAATAGCCCTTTGTCCCGTACTCATGAAGAATTCCCTAGCTACGGTTATCTATTTGAGCACGCTGCAAACTTCCCGAAAAATCTACATACACTGTCTTCCATTCCGTAAACACATCCAAGACAGCAGTACCAGCTTCCCGGTGTCCGTTACCAGTTTGCTTAACACCGCCAAAAGGTAAATGCACCTCCGCGCCAATGGTAGGACCATTGATGTAAGTAATTCCTGCTTCGATGTCGCGCATGGCGGTGAAAGCGCGGTTGATATCGCGAGTGTAGATTGAAGAAGAAAGACCGTAGGGGGTATCGTTCAGGATGGCGATCGCCTCCTCAAAAGAGTTTACCTCGATCAGCGCCACCACCGGTCCGAATATCTCTTCACGGGCGACGCGCATTTCGGGAGTGACTTCATCAAGAATCGTGGGTTGAAAGAAGTAACCGTGTTTTAGTTCTCCCTCGGTTGCTATTTCTCCGCCCATCAAAACTTTTGCGCCTTCTTCACGGGCAATATCCAGATACTTGCTCACCCGTTCGAGTTGAGATGCATTTACCAAAGGTCCCACATCAATATTGGGATCAGTTCCTGCACCCAAGCGTAACTGACTGGTACGCTCTTTGAGCATAACGGTAAATTTCTCTTTGATGTCGCGGTGCAAAAGCAAGCGACTGGTAGCCGTACATCTTTGACCGGCAGTTCCAAATGCTCCCCAAACCGCACCATCGAGAGCAAGTTCTAAGTCAGCATCTTCCATAACAATTTGGGCATTTTTGCCGCCCATCTCCAAACAGACGCGCTTGTGAGTGCGTCCGCAAGTTGCACCAACAAAAGCACCCGTTTCCGAAGAACCGGTAAAAGAAACCAAGTCAACTTCAGGATGCTCAACTAAAGCTTTCCCTGCTTCTTCTCCCACTCCATGCACCAAGTTGATAACTCCGGGTGGCAAACCTGCTTCGGCAAAAATCTCAATAAGTTTTGTTGCACAAGCGGGGGTATCTTCTGCGGGTTTGAGGATGACAGTATTACCGCATACCAAAGCTGGCATAGCTTTCCAGCAGGGAATGGCGACTGGGAAATTCCAGGGAGTGATGAGGGCGCAGACTCCAATGGGCATTCTTACCGTCATCGCGAATTTGTTGGGCATTTCCGAGGGAATAGTTTGCCCGAATAGCCGTCGCCCTTCGCCAGCGCTGTAATAGGCGCAGTCAATACCTTCTTGGACATCTCCCCGTGCTTCTGTCAGGGGTTTACCCATTTCCCGACTCATAAGTTGGGCAAGTTCTTCTTTGTGCTTGAGTAAAAGTTCTCCCACTCTCTGAATATATTCTGCTCTCGCTGGAGCGGGGACGAGTCGCCAGGTACGATATGCCTTGCGGGCGGCTGCTACGGCTGTATCTATATCTGCTGCTGCGGAACGCGGGAAAGTGGCAACAAGTTCGCGGCTAACAGCAGGGTTGCGACTTTCTAGGGTGGCTCCCCCTGTAGCGCTCAACCATTTACCGTCGATGTAATTGCGGCAAGTCAGGGGAGTGGTCATAATCAAGACCTCCAGCTCGTGATCTACTGAAAGCACTAGTTTCGCTTGCTTTATCGATTGTAGTCAAGTGAGCAAGTGATGTTTTCAGGAGGAGCAGCACAAAGTGCATATGTTTATTTCAACTCAAACTATTAATAAGCAACAAGGTTAGCAAACAAAAAATTACCTTCTGCTTTGTTTATAAATTAAAGATTGCATCAAATAAAAATAAATTTTAAACCAATTCGAGCAATTGTTGCTCTTGTACCATTTGCCCTTTTACTTAACAGTTGTGGTCGTGAATTTCCCTCCGTTCAAAGAGTGTAGTACTCGGATTATGCAACTTGTTAAGTCAATCAACGTTCAAAGACTAGAGTTAGTTACGAAGTCTAAGATAACTCAGGCAGATTCCTTAGAGATATCAAAATGGGTAACTACTCTTAATAGTAGTCTAAATAAGATAGCTATTGGACAAATTGACGAAATACGAACTGATTTGCGGGAACCGGCAGAAAGAATAAAAAAGGTCACGGGCAAGTTGGATGCTGCCATCAATAAACTGGAGAATTTTAATAAATTCCTAACAATTTTAACTGGTTTTGTGAACCTTGTTGGTGCAATTTTAAGCCCAGCTTCAGGAGGACTGGTAAAAATTGCTGCGGTAGTAAATCAGCTTGATAACCTTACATAGGATAAACTTTAAACTAATTCATAAAATAATTTTTCTTCGCACAGTTGAGTAAGGTTAAAAAGCGATGGAGGGTGAGACAAAGAGGAGATACTCCCTTTGTCCCGCCTTTTTCGCTTTGGCATAAAAAATCATGACACCAATATGCAACCCCTATAAATTTATGGCAAAAACGCCAACACTCCAACTGGAGAACCCGAACCGCCCTGCAACCGTAGCACTCCAATCACCAAAGTAGCTCCTGTTGGTGGTAACTGATCCAAATTCGTCAAATTTTCCAAGACAATGCGGGGTTTCTGCAATACCAAGCGATTAGTCCCAAAAGTGGTATCTTGCCCTGAATCTACCCCATGAGTATCAATTCCTACTCCAGCAATTTGACGTTCCTCCAGCAAGAACCGCGTAGCATCCCTACTAAACCCAGGAAAATGCATTTTCCCTTGAGCATCCTGGTTAAAAAAAGCATTTTTATCCAACCATTTCTCTTGCCAGCCTGTGTACACTAACAGCACACAACCAGGCGGAATCTCACCGTATTGTTGCTCCCAAGCCAGAATATCGTCAACACAAAGCGCGTAATCCGAATTCGCCACCACCTTTTCCCGAATATCAATAACTACCGCAGGGACAACCAGCGACTGGGCAGAATATTCGTCAATTCCCACACCATTAAGGTGAAAGCTGTTGGGAGCATTGATATGAGTAGCGCTGTGTTCCCCCATAGAAAAACGCCGCAGATAATAACCATCCTTATGCAGTTCCGCCACAGTCTCAAAATCCACTGGCGGATCACCTTGCCACTGAGGAATATCCAGATCAATAACATGACTCAAATGTATCACCCGCGAGTAGGAGATAAGACCCCCCTCAATCCCCCCACAAGCAAGGGGAAGATTAACTCCCCTCTCCGCTGGCGGAGAGGGGTTGGGGGTGAGGTTCCGAGAGATTAATCTCAAGAGCGTTGCTTCCATAACAGCACGAGTTTGACCGGTTACAGTAAATACCAGTGCCTCACGATAAACCCGCTGTGCATCGTGAGAGCTATGTAGAGCAGCACCACTGGAAACAGTCACCGCTGCATGAGCAATTCGCGCTGCTAAATCAATCGCCCAAGCCCGTAATTCCAAGCGTTCAGACAATTCCAAACCTGAATTATTTTGCGCTTCCTGAACGGCGGTGCGGCAGTTCTTAAGTTCCTGTTGAAGAGAATCAAAAGCATTGGTGATAAAAGACAGTGATTTTGTGCGTGCGACAGACTCCAAAATATCTAAACCAGCAAGGGCGCATCCTGTAGCCAGAAAAGTAGCGCGAAGAACATTCTTTTTATCGTTTTCGTGAATCCAACCAGCAGGCTTAATAAAAACGACAGTTTCAGCAGCTAAGAACCAGTTTTTCAGGGTGACGGTTACGGTGTTGGTTGATGTCATAGCCGCCAGTTGTGCGGGAGTTGAAAGTGTCATAGCACCTCCTGACTCTTGATGTGTTTCTCGCAAAGGCACAACACCGAAAACAGCACCACTATCTGGTAATGTGGCGGCGACAATAAACTCGCTGAAAAAGCCCTGTCCTGTCACCCAAGGAACAACCCCATTGAGTTGATATCCTCCAGGTACTGGTATAGCTACAGTCAGCGGATCTCCTTCGCGCCGAAGCTGCGAAAAGCCAACACCGAGTAAAACTTCACCGTTGCTCATACGGGGGAGGTATTTTTCCTGTAGCGAGGAGTTGCTACTAGCAACGAGCATACCAGCAGCGCTTTGGTGTTGAGTTTGCAGAAACGCTAAAGCACCAGAATACCGTGCTACTAGTTCTTGAAAGCTGCCATATGTCTGTTCGCTAACTTCTTGTCCACCCCATTGGCGTGGAACCAACAGCGCTAGCATACCCAATTCCCCAAAACCTCGAAGTGCTTGAAATAAAGCAGTTGGGTTGCAATCTATCTCGTTAGCTAATGGTGCAACTTCTTCAAGCAAGTAGGACTTGGCTGTATCTAGGAGAGAGTGATGATCCTTCACGCGTCACGGTTGCAAAGGTTTGTTAACTATCTTTATTATAAATAATTATAAATAATTATAAATAACCCCTCCAACCCCTATAAACATTAGGCTTTGGAGGGTTCAAATGTTGCAGCAAAAAGTGAATTAGTTATAATTGACATTCCCACGCCTAAAAGGGGATAGGATTCTTGGGCTGAGACTGCGATGAGCAAGTTTTCCCCACTCACGTCTTACATTCTCATATCGCACCATTACAGATGCCTCCGCAAGCGTTAATTTCCGCGTGCCCCACGGTATTTAATGATTACTGTACCATATTAGTGATTTTACCGGAACATTTTGTCAACGCAAAGGATCGACTACAGGTTGGCGCTCCTTGGGCAAAGTTGGAGCAACAAATTCAGCTTCTTGCGTGGAATTGATTTGCGAGTGTGATTGCGGGCGAAATTCTACGACATCGCGTTTGATGGTGATATCATAGTCACCAAAAAAGTCATGTCCGAGAAGCCCAGTTTCTAGATCTGTGCCTGCGATCGCCACTGCTACGCGATTCACCTTAACCCCACCAACTTCCATCGAATCCACATAGCCGATGGGAAATTCTACTGCTTTGGAACTTGCCGTATTTGCCTTGGCTCTTCCAACTTGCACCACTGCCAAAGCATTTGCCATCTTCTGGGTAATCACTGTGCCACTCGCTCCCGTATCCACAATCATTTCAAAGAGCTGATTGCCATTAAAGGTGACTTCGATAATTGGTGTGCCACCAATTCGCCGTTTGATTGGGGCTGTATACACCGGTTGTTCGTTTTGCCGTTTCGTTGGAACAACCAACGCCTCTTGTTGTTTCAGTGGCACTACGGTCGTCGGCTTTGGCAACGGTGGTAACGCTTTTTGCCGAGGTGCTAAGGGTGGTTGGGTGACAATTGGTTGGGTGACAATTGGTTGGTTGACAATTGGTTGGGTGATACTTGGTGTCACAGAAGGCTCGGGGATGCCAACTGCTACCCTCTCCGGTTGTGCTTGTTGTGGTGGATTTACTGGGCGAGTGGCTTTTCGTGTCGCATATTTGACATGGCGCTTGTAATCTATGATTTTTGCTTGAGCGCTTGTGAAATAAGGACTATCAACTGGGACTTTCTGCATCAGGGCGATCGCTTCTTGCAGCTCAATTGCCACCAAATTCCAATCATCTGTGGATTGAGCAGATTGGCTGATGCTAAGAGCGCTAACAGCTTTATCTAGTCCCTGTTCAAAATAACCGACTTCAATCTCAGACAAGTGCTGCCTTGGTGGCTCTAGTTGTGTGCCAGCGCTTAGAGGTGTCGTTGTGGCAGCAGGCGGGGCAACACTCTTATCTTCAGGCACAACAGGCTGCTCATCACCACTTGTCACGGCAACCTGTTGCTCTCTATTACAGCCAACAGTGAAAACCGCTAGTGTGGTTGACAGAAGAATCAGCCCTGCTCGGGATAAAATAAATTGAACCATAATTAATTTTAAATTTTATCTGTTCTAAGGTTTTGAAATCTACTGCCACTGCCCATTACTGTTTAAAAATTTTGTGTCTTCGAGTTTTAAGCTTTGGTTAATTGAGTTATAAGTTCCGAAATCCTTGACTCATGGCATAATATTCGTTCGCAGTATCGAGTCAATCGAGAAATGGGGGAGTAGGGATAAGGCAGATGAGCGAGATGGGGGGAGATAAGGCACATGAGGCAGATGGGGGAGATAAGCAAGAGTAGTCATTGTTCATTTACTTCGTCATCCTCCTCATCCTCCTCATTCTCATCCTCCTCATCTTCACCACTTACTACTCCCCGATCCCCTAACAATCCCAAATCCCTAATCCTTCAATTTCATAGCTTATGCCTCTATCTGACGCAATACCTGCTATTTTTGTTTTGGCAGATGGAACCACATATCGTGGTTGGTCTTTTGGTGCCACTGGAACCAAGATTGGGGAAGTGGTTTTTAACACTGGCATGACCGGATATCAAGAAGTGCTGACCGACCCTAGTTACTGCGGTCAGATAGTCATTTTTACTTATCCTGAATTGGGAAATACTGGCGTTAATCCAGAGGACGAGGAATCAAGTAGACCGCAGGTGCAAGGTGCTGTTGCTCGGAATATTTGTACTCGACCAAGTAACTGGCGCTCCACACAGTCATTATCCGACTACCTTGAACAATACGATATCCCAGGTATATACGGCATTGATACCCGCGCCCTTACCCGCAAAATTCGGATTTTCGGAGCGATGAACGGTGGCATTTCCACAGAAATTTTAGATGAGGCTGAGTTGCTAGAGCAAGTGCAGGCAGCTCCTAGCATGAAAGGATTGAATCTCGTCCGCGAGGTCACCACCCCAAATATATATGAATGGTCTGATCCCACCAACCCGGTATGGGAATTTAATCCTGCTTGCCAAGAAGATTCTCGGGAATCTTTCACCGTCGTCGCTATTGACTTTGGCGTGAAACGCAATATAATGCGTCGTTTAGCAAGTTACGGTTGCCGCGTCATTGTTGTTCCCGCTAATACCCCACCAGAAGAAATTCTCAAATACAATCCAGATGGGATCTTTCTTTCTAATGGTCCTGGCGATCCAGCATCTGTCACCGAAGGCATTGAAACGACCAAAGCGCTACTCTTAACTCACAAACCCATGTTTGGCATTTGTATGGGACACCAAATTTTGGGTCATGCGCTAGGAGCTGAAACTTTCAAACTCAAATTTGGTCATCGTGGTTTAAATCAGCCAGCTGGTTTGCAACAACGAGTAGAAATTACCAGCCAAAACCATAGCTTTGCCATTGACCCAGATACTTTACCTAAGGGTGTTGTAGAAATTAGCCATCTTAATTTAAACGACTCCACCATTGCTGGGTTACGTCACAAGTCCCTGCCCGTGTTTTCTGTACAATATCACCCAGAGGCAAGCCCTGGTCCTCACGATGCTGATTATCTGTTTGAGCAGTTTGTCCAAGCAATGCGAGCAGCTCGTCGAGCCGGAGTCGCCAGAGTAGGGTAAAAATGGAGAAAGTTACACAAAAGACGACAAGGAGACAAAAAAGATGAGGGGTATGCTGTCGGATGCTGCCGGATAAGGGGGATGCTGTCGGACAAGGAGGACAAGGGAAAATTCCTACATCTGGCCCATCTCCCCCTGCTTCCTCATCTCCTTTCCTGCCAGCAGGTTGTAGACAACATACAATAAAACCATCTATACTTGAGCGTTCGCCATAACTATTTCGCCATAACTATGAGGAGGGAATTATTGCTGAGCCACTTAATCTAACTGTAAGCCTGAGAGGCACTCGAGAAGTCCGGGATAACTGTCAGCTATTCCGCCTCACAGGTTTGTTAGACGCCTTTTCCGAACCGACATTTCGCAAGGTACTTGGGAGCAAGATTGAAGAGGGACCAAAGCACATTATTCTGGATCTCTCACAAATCGATTTTGTTGATAGCTCCGGCTTGGGTGCTTTGGTGCAGCTAGCCAAACAGGCTAACTCCGAAGGCACTTTGCAAATTGTCACTAATGCCCGTGTCACTCAAACGGTCAAGCTTGTTCGCTTGGAGAAGTTTCTCGCCCTACAAACATCAGTTGAAGCGGCTCTAGAAAACGTCAAGTCGTCTTGATTGCTTGATCTAAGAGGTTAATATAGCTATCCGATCATCAAATCTGGATAGCTAAATTTTTACAGAATCATAATTCTTGTATAAGGAGGAAAGCCCAGTAGAAATATGAAGGATAACAACGATATAATATATACCGTATAAGCCTGAAGAATCGGTAGCTGTATGCTACAATAAAACAGTATAATATCAATATACTATCAATTTGATTATTTATACCTTATACTTTAGGCTTTAGAAGCATCTTTATTTTTAGATTGCGGAAAAAGCATCTTAGATACTTCTGGATTTGACACTTCAGGTTAAGAGCCTTCAGTATACGAAATGGCAACTAGAAATTGAAAAAAAGATAAAAATTGCACAGTAAATTTTTTTGCTTTGATTATGCTTAGGTAGACCTGCATGGCAGTCTGCGGGTAGAAAAGTCAAGTTTTCCCGAAGAAAGCCTTTCTCATGTAGCCTGCGAGGAAAGAAGAACTTGTGACATCAAAGGAGGAAGACCCACTAGATGGATCAAATAATGAAGCTCTCAGTCAGGATTCAGTTTGGTGTCAACTACTAACGGCAGCCAGAGAGCAATTATTCCAACAGATTTCACAGGCACAACTGCAACAAATTTCTCCTACTGCTTTAGCATATTTGGGAGACGCAGTTTATGAACTGTACGTCAGAATGTTTTATCTACTACCACCTAGGCGACCAGAAACATACCATCATCTAGTTGTGGCACAAGTGAGAGCTGAGACGCAGGCTAAAATGTTGCAAACACTGTATCCTCATCTGAGGGACAACGAGTTAGAAATTGTCCGACGGGGTCGCAACGCCGCCACAGGACGCCCTAAGCGGGTTGATCCCGGAACTTATCAACACGCAACTAGTTTAGAAACTTTAATTGGCTACCTGTATCTCACCGATCTCCATCGCTTAACCGAACTGTTGCAAAAACTTCACCTAGAAAAGCCGTGAGAAATCCTGCCTCACAGTGGCAAAACTTGTAGAGTAGGTTCGGTAAATTGAGATAACAAGGATGCCCACCTATAAGCTCTACCAACAACTCATATGATGAATAAACCAAGAAAAATCAAGACTTCTGCCGAACCTAATAGTGGGCGACAACCCTTGAGAATGAAAGCAAAGCGTGTCATTTCTCTTCCAAGTCGCCCTCCCAGAGATAAAGGTGCTAAAGTCCTAACAGAAGGCTCACGCCCACATCGTAACTTCTCCGATTCATCCACTTATTCTCAACAATCAGAAGATACGGATTTGATCTACGGACGCCATCCAGTGTTAAGTGCTTTGGAAAATGAGCGCGGTCTCAACCGTATCTGGATTACTTCGCGCCTCCGCTATGACCCCCGCTTTCACTCGCTGATTTTACGAGCGAAGGAAAATGGCACAATTATCGACGAAGTTGAACCCAAGCGTTTAGACCAAATCACAGACCAAGCTAATCACCAAGGTATAGCGGCGCAAGTTGCTCCCTACGATTACATTGATTTGGATGAGTTGATCACACAGGCAAAATCTGTAACCGATCCAGTGATTGTTGTCGCTGAAGGGATCACTGACCCCCACAATTTGGGAGCAATTATTCGCAGTGCAGAGGCGTTGGGTGCTCAAGGAATGGTGATCCCGCAACGCAGAGCATCTGGTATCACTTCTACAGTCATGAAAGTGGCTGTTGGTGCTTTAGAAAACTTTCCAGTCGCGAGAGTGGTGAACTTGCAACGCGCTTTGGAAGAACTCAAAGCCGCTGGCTTTTGGATTTACGGTACTGCAACGGACGCAAGCGAACCTGTGCATATGGTGGATTTCAAAGGTCCTATTGTTTTGGTAGTTGGTTCTGAAGGCGAAGGTCTGAGTATTTTGACACAACGCCATTGCGATTTTTTGGTGTCGATCCCCCTACAAGGTAAGACTCCTAGCCTGAATGCCTCAGTAGCAGCAGGAATGGCGCTTTATGAAGTTTACCGACAACGTTGGATAAATACGCTGCACCTGGATAAATTACAAAAAATTTCTTTGAAAAAAGAACAGTAAACAGAGTATAAAGAAATGTAAAACAGACAAAATTAGCAGCATATCATCTAGAACCCAGTACCATATTTAGAAATCGGCGAGAACCATGAAAACCACTTGGAATAACCTTAAGGAATTCTTAATTAACATATTCCACAACTTTGGCTTCGCTTGGTGGGTAGAAGTTGTGACACAAAATCCTCGTTGCACCTACTACTTTGGACCGTTTCTCAGTTCTGTTGATGCAAAAGCGGCGATAAAAGGCTACGTAGAAGATTTGGAACAAGAAGGAGCGCAAGGAATTATTATTAATGTCAAGCGCTGCAAGCCAAATGCTTTGACGATCGCTGATGACTTGGGGGAAAGGATTGACCGCAAAGTAAAGCCTGTCTTTAGCGGTCAAATGTAATCAAACTGACAAGAACTCAGAACACAGAATTTACCAATTGGTGAATATTTCTACCAATTGCAGCAAAGGATTCTACAAGCAAAGAATTATTCATCTCCATAAATAAATATTGGAGATTTTTGCTTGAATTGAAATCCACCCGCAAAACAACCCTTTTGGGTTATAGTTGGAGTTTTGGAGTTTCCCACTCCGCTGCATCCTTAAGTTGTGAGTTCTTTTCTAGTCAGAAGGCTAGTGGTGTATCGCATGAGTTTTGAAGGCTTTGTCGTGAGCGCAAACACTCAAAGAGTTTAGGACGCGCATTCCTTACTACGAACTTATACAACCATCATAATTAATGCGATAAACCACTAGTTAGTAGTTGCGCTTGCTCGCAACTACTAACGCAGAATGTGTCGATTTTTCTCAAGCCAACGGTCAATGTCCCTCAAGACTTGGTTGGGGATCTCCCACGGGAAAAGATGGGCGGTATTAGGATAGCAGTGCGATTGGCAATCTTTGAAGTAGCGAGATGTCTCTAAGCTAGCGTCAACTGTGATGTGGCGATCGCCTTCCCCAGCAAGTACAAGAGCAGGACATTGAATTTCTTCTAGGTCTACAAGTCGATTATACCCAGCCCCAATCGCGCTATAAAGAGCGCGAGTCGCAAAAGCAGAAGTTTGGAGATACGCTGGTACAGCTTCTTTTGCTATGTATTTGTACGCGGTAGGAGTGTGTTGTTGAATCAGGTAGCGGAAGAGCGATCGCTTGCCGAAAGTTTCAATATTCCACTGCCAATCTGGTTTTATGCAGCTTAAGAGCGCGGCAACACCAGTATAAACATTATCTTGCCAACTCACAGGCGGATGATTGCCTCTGGGTCGGGCAGCAGTCGCCACCAAAATTAGCCCAGTGACTCGCTCAGGTAGCCGTAGTGCCAATTCCATTGCTAGAATGCCACCAAGCGACCACCCCAATATCAGACATTTTTTGATTTGATAACGGTCTAGAAGCGCTTCCAAGTCGGTCAAATGGTCGTTCATGTTAAAATTGCCATCACACCGACTTTTGCCGTATCCCCGCAAATCTGGGGCAATAGTTTGAAAGCGTTTTGATAAATGCTTGGTAAAGACAGAAAGACTTGAGCCGGAACCAGGATGACCGTGCAAGCAGAGAATCGGGAAGCCTTGACCTTGAACGTGGACGTTAAGGTTAGCAGCAGATGAAGCTGTATTGTTATGGCGAGGGTTGATCATTTATGAGTAATTTTATTAGTAATTTATCGTTGGTTTTGAGTTATTAATTAGGAAGTACGTAAGCTTTACGGGCAGGCGCTCTCGGCGCGTAAGCTCCCACCAGGTGAAAGCACCCGCGTAACGTCTGCACAAGAAATATAATGAATTACGATTTTTCTCTATATCCTCCTGCGTAGTTAATCACGCACATCTGCCTGTATGTGGAGTGAATCCCAAAAGCAACTCCTGTCACTTTAAAAGCAGGGTTAAACATATTTGTTCTATGACCGCGATCCGGTACCCCGTCATCAATAATTAATTGCATAACAATATCCTGTGCCGTATGGGAACCATAGCTAATATTTTCCCCAGCGGTGACTTTCCAAGTTCCGTAGCGCTTGAGGCGAGTAAAAGGGTCACTCTTATCGCTGCCTTTGTGACCAAGAATGCCTTTTGAACCTTGGTCTTTGACATGATCCCTAGCCGCCAAAGACATTCCTTTGGATGCGGTTAAACGTCCCACCGGACGCACTGACTTGAGAAAGGCGATCGCCTCATCAACCGCTTTGACTCCTTCCTGTGTTTGCAAATAAGTATGACTCGAGATTCTAACTCGGTTGCCTTCAAAGCGTTGTCTATACTTTTCTAAGACACCAGCATAAGCCGCGGGATTTGTTCTCGCCTTATTCATTTCCACAATCACTTGTTGTTCAAGGCGCGAAAGAGCCTTTCCGCGTGGCAACACATCAGGATTTTCTTCAGGAATATTAGGTACAGAGAAATCAAATTCAAACAATTTATCACACGATGTGGTTAATAGAGCGATGGGCGTAAACATCCAAAATACCATCCGACGCATCAACGACCTCATAGCTTTAGACCAACCAGTCAGCCCCTTCTCCTTCGGAGACGCTACGCGTTCGCGTAGCGTGCGCTTTGCGCTTACGGGGAAATCAAAAGTCACGCATTCACGCATTCAAAAGTAAGAACCCCATAAATAAATTTAGGGGCTTGAGTCAGCGGACGCCGTAGACGCTTGCGCCTACTCGATGAAATACATTTTTTCTTTTTCCATACCATAAGTTGGGGGCTTGTACCTTTTTCTTTCTGGTCAATATGTATTTAGATTCATGATTTTACAACTGGTTTCCAGATGGCTATAGCAATCCTAAATCATAAGCGGTTGAACAGTAAGCCTTAAATCTATGCAAGTCTGGTTAATCTTGGCTTTCCCATTTGGATAACCAGATTTCTAATTCTTCTCGTAGCTTAACCTTCCAATCGGGAATTGCCATAATTCTTTCTCTGAGTCCCGGTTTGAGGTTAATTTGCAATGCCCTGCGGTCGAGTGGGGCATTTGACACAAAACCTTGTTTGTTATTTTCCTGGAAAGGCATTGACTTTTGATTATATATGTTGCTATAACAACATATTAAACGAATCAAAGGGAAATCCCAAATGGCTAAGAGCAAAAAACAGGAACAACCTGAATATACTTATACTCAGGTTGTTCCTGTTATTTTTTGCTCTGACGAAGCACAGGTAGACCGAATCATGCATTTGTGTGGCGTACCAAGAGCGCTAACCTACAACAAGCTAGGTTCTTTGCAAGGTTGGGGTTTGGATTGGAAAAAAGCAGACCCTATAGTTAGAACTGTTCTAAAACCAGAAAATACTGGTCTTCCTGGTAAATTGTGGGAATGGTCTGTAAATGACACAATGAAAGCTATTAGCGCTCAACAAGAAGCCGCTAAGACTTTTTTAGTTCGAGACATCTACCGCCACACCAATGACCCTGACGAACGTAAACGGCTAGTAGACCTCCTTAAGACCAATCCGACTGAAGATAACTGGTTACATCGTCAGTTTAGAAAACAGTACCTTCGAGGTCATACATTTGTCAGGAATCAAATTGTTTATCACGGTGCAGGATATTTTTGTAAGCGTCTTACTAGAAATACTGTACAACTAGAAGTAGCCGGACTACATAGAGGCAAGCGCATCATTTTAAAATTGCGTTGTCGTCATATTATTAAAGGTCAAATACGTTTAATCCGCTGCGGACAAGGTGCTTTAGAAGTTCACTGCATCCGTACTAAAACTTTAGTCCTTCCACAAGGTAAACCTACAAAACAGATAGGAATCGATAAAGGTTATACAGAAGGATACTACACCTCAGAAGGGACTAGGATTGCTGATGGTCTAGGCAAGCTCCTCACAGCAAAAACCAACCGGATTACTAGAATTAATCGCAATCGCTACAGACTATTTGCGATATCCAGGAGTAAGCCGACCAAATCAGCAATCATCCTCAAAAATAATTTAGGTTATAAAACTAAAAGCCGTCGTCTACAGCGAGAGAAGGCGACCATACAGAATTTCATTCGTAGAGATTTGAGACGGAACATCACAACAAGCGTTGAAATCTTCTGCGAAGATCTCGCCCAACCGATTAAAGGTAAACAG
>NZ_CAWMYC010000031.1:0-15143 GCF_963872035.1 Scytonema sp. HK-05 | reverse complement strand
GAGAGTAAACTTTACTTCACCAGAGTGCAAATCCCAGACCTTGAGTGTAGAGTCACGCGAACCAGAAATCACGTACTTGCTATCCGGGGTGACGGCGACTGCATTCACCCAGTCACTATGACCGCTAAGGGTGCGAACTAACGCACCACCAGGAGGAGTTAAGCTAGCTGCCAAGGTACGCAAGCAAGTGGTTTTGGTTTGTGGTATTTGTTGCAGCAACCTTTGAATTTCCGGTGCATTAAAGTACAGCAAACGCCCTGACAATTGCCCTGCCAATTGCGTCTTATCCTCATTTAAAATATGTACCGACAGTCGCAACGCTCCTTGAATTAATTTCAGCGCTTTTACAGTTTGGGCATCGTATTCTAAGTGAGTTAAGAATTCTGTATCATCAATCAAATCATAATCTTCAATCAGCGCCTGCACACCAAATTTAGGATGATTAATTTTTGCTTCTATAAAGTCAAAATCAGTCAACAGACGGCATACTTTATTAAGTTGACGACCTTCTAACCACAAACGTGGTGCTTTACCCAAGAAAAGTTCTCTTTCTTCCAATGACTTTTCAGCTAACCAAGTGCGAAAATTACTCATAGCCAGGAAGTCCTTCTGTCATAATATCCGCAACTTCAGCGCTGATATCTGGTAAATTCACCCCTGCCGCCTGCACAATATCCTGACGATGCAAAAAATCAATAAAACTTTCGTGATAAAACCTGTAACGCGGTGCTTGATAATTTTCCTGCTTTTGTAAAAATTGCGCCCACCCATCAAGAACTTCCTGCACAGCCAACTCATTCTGCCTAGAGTATTTGGCAATCACTTCACGGGAAGCAGCGCTACGTAGCGCACACATGACATAGACAATCTTGATTTTATTTTTCGGTAAAGGCTTAGTAGTCATGCCCATGAGTTGCCAGTGGTTTTCATAATATCCTTGTAAACCTACAGGTAATTCATCCAAAGGTTTATTATCGTAAAAACCATTAGCGATTGCTGGCAAAACCCAGCGCAAATACATAAAATTATTTTCACTTTTTGCCGCTACTTCTTCCACAAATTCAGTCGTAGAGACATGGTTTTGCTTTTGAATCCATTGATTCAAACCCTGTTTATATTCTGCATCATTGAGCAATAGCCAAATATACTCTTTCACATCTTGGCTACTCCTTTGGGCATAGTCTCTTAGATCCAATTCCTTAGTGGAAACGCTGGGTGAAACATTCAACCTTTTCTCATTTTGGTTATAAGGTCGTCTTGTCAGCAGAAAGTAAACACCTTTTGGAAGAATAGTAGGCAAATATAAAATATTTCCAGTCGATTCTTGGTCAACTTCATCCAGTGCATCAACAACAATTAGCAAACGTTCACCAGCAGTGATTTTTTCGCTAGCTTTGGTCAGCAAAGTTGATAAATCAGCATCTCCTGCATCCTGTAACTGGTAACGACTGATCAATTGTTGGCGAATTTTTTTCAGGAACAATTCCCGGCGATTCATCCCCTCAGCACGAATATTGAAAAAGCAAATCGCTGCTGGGTTGTCTAATACGTACTTGGCGGCGATCGCACTTTTCCCCATTCCTGCATCACCCACAACAGTGAAGTAGCCCTTGGGGTTCTTGCTGAAAAACTCTTCAATAGCATCAAAGACAAATTTCCTACCAAGAAATGACTCTGTTTTGTCTTTGATTAATCGCTCAAATTCTGGCGGTATTTGCTCCGAATAGCAATCTTTTGAGTTAACAACATCAGTGGGTTTAGAATTTAAAACTCTAGTAATCAGAGCAATCAAATCCTCTCGCCTATTCCTTTTTACCCCAGCAATTTCACCCTCTATTCCAAAGTGATCGCAGAGATTTTGGATATGTTTACGAACTGTGGGGGGTGAAGCATTGATTTCCTTGGCGATTTCATCATCTGTTTTGCCTGCTTTTAGTAGTTCTAAAACCTTTCTGGGCTTTGGGGTGAGTTCGTGAATTTTTTTTGCGAATTCATTTTTATTCATACTCCAAATTACACAAAATACACTATGATTATGGTTTTCTCGTTCAGAGATAATCTCCATATGATTATGCGAGAGTTCTCTGCGGCTCTAGCGGTTAGAGCTAATAGAGCATTGCGAGTAGCATCTAAAGGTAAATAGACATATTTCAATAATTTGCATTGTCTTAGCTAAAAACACCTAGTCATCTTTATATTTACACAAAATTCACATGGCTGTCTAGACAGCCATGTGAATTTTGTGTATTCTGTGGAAAAAGATACGATTTTCACAAGGAGATGCTTAGACATCTACACTTACTTCTTTTGCGTCTAATTTTATACTATTGTCGGATGAAATTCAAGAGAAGTGAGCATGGTGAATATGGAAGACAAACCACAATCAGCAAACATCAAAACTTACAGGAGTTTTTAGCCATGTTCAATAGTTTCAAAAAACACCAAAATACCGAGCAACCAAATTCCAACCAAGCCGAAAATGAAATGGAACAAAAAATAATTGAAGAATTACTACGTCAAATACGTCTCATCTCCAACCTAAGTTCAGTCGTAATCGCAGCATCTGCAATGATGACATTATTTGGCGTGGGACTACTCTATTTAGATAAAGTACCAGAAGCCAGCCTCACCGCAGGAGTAGGAATTCTTGCCAGTATTAGCAGCGTTCAGTTTGCTAAAGATGAAAAAGAAGAACTATGGGAGATGATAGACAAATTGCGGAAATAACCCCGGAAATTGCTATTTCGCGTTTTCGGGCTTAAATAGAGATGCGATTATCCTTTGGGCGATCGCTTTGCGCGATCGCCCCTAGTATCAATATATTCAGATTCCCGACTTCTTTAAGAAGTCGGGAATCTAGTTGTTCATAATCTTGCACTTGCAACCACTACCAGTTAGGTTAAGAAAACAGACCTAACTACACATAGTTGATGCTTATAACAAGAACACCAAAAAGTCAAGACTTAGTAGCGCACAATAACATAAATTTTTATTCAAATGTTACTTGAAGTTCTTGATTCTAAATCATTATCAACTTATAACTCAATATATTAAGTTTCCAATAACACTTGTGTCAGCTTCTACATTCACACCGGAAGCCTCGACAGAATTGTGTATCCTGAAAACAGCTAGGCTAACTTTCAATGGAGGTCTAATGACTCCCAAAATTATGCGTCAGCTTTGGTCTGTGGTGGAAACCGCGCAAGCTAAGACGCTCTTGCAGCTCGATGATGCTAGCTTGGTACAGTGGTTGGTAAAACAAATCAAAACCCAAGCTTTGCTAGATTGTCATGAAACCGATTTCCTCAGTGACTACATCCAATCCCGACTGGCTCTTATCCGTGATATTGCCCAAGAACGTCAGTATTCTTAGTCACGAGAGAAGAAGTCAAGAGTCAAGAATTATTTGACTCAGGACTATGAACTAGTGAACTAAAGACTTTTTTGCGGCAAATAACCTTCTACTAAACAGTCGGAACCAACAACCCGTATCGCCACACGTTCTAAGGACAACGCCTCAGTCATGGTGGTAAAGCCCAAGTCACCGACAGGTGTGGGGGCATTACTACCACCAATGATTTTGGGAGCAATAAAGGCAAGGACTTTTTGCACTGCTCCTTGGGCGATCGCTCTCGCAGCTAAAATACCACCGCATTCCCACAATACGCTGCAAAATCCCCGCTCGTATAAGTACGCCATCACCTGATCTGGTGCGAGTGGTGTTAACTCCACCACTTCCACTCCCTGGTTCCGCAACAGTTCTTGAAAATCGGCGTTGGCTCCTTTGTCTGTCAAAACCAAAGTGGGAGCCTCTGCGGTTTGCCATAGGTGAGCCTTTTCCGGTAAGTTAAGAGTGCGGCTCATCACCACCCGTAGAGGATTATGTGCCCCTTGGCGATGGCTAGTTAAATAAGGATTATCTTGTCTAACTGTATTTCCACCAACAATGATCGCATCACAAGCTGCTCGCAGTTGATGAACTTCGCTACGGGCATCTTGATTTGTCACCCAAGTACTATGACCCGTCGTCGTTGCAATTTTACCATCCAAAGTCATGGCATATTTTAAAATGCCAAAAGGTCGATGATGCAGAATACGATGGACAAAGCCTTCATTGAGCTTCTTACAAGCTTCTTCTTCCACGCCCACCAGCACTTCTATCCCCGCAGCGCGTAGACGGGCAATACCACCGCCAGCGACAAGTGGATTGGGATCAACCATCCCCACCACCACCTTGGCAACCCCAGCAGCTACCAACGCTTCCGAACAAGGGGGAGTGCGTCCGTAGTGATTGCACGGTTCCAGGCTAACGTAAATGGTAGCTCCACGAGCGCGATTCTCCTCTGGAGAGGCTGCGCCAACGCCTGCTGCCTTCAGAGCAAAAACTTCTGCATGCGGTTCACCGACACGCGGATGAAATCCCTCCCCAACAATCTCTCCATCTTTGACAATCACCGCCCCTACCATCGGATTTGGCGAGGTGCGTCCTAAAGCACGGCGGGCGAGTTCCAAACACCGCTGCATCATAGCACGGTCAAAGTCAGTTCCTACGATTTGCTTCGGGTTTAAATCATCCTCAAATCCTGACCCCACAACAAAAGCATCTGGTTCGACCACTGGCGAATTATCCATAATTCCTAGCAACAGAGTGAATATTTTGTACGCTAGCTGCAGAAAACTGTTTCAACTGAAACCAGCTTCTGTGATGATTGCGATTTCACATAACTCTAGCTTGAATCCATCTTGCCAGAGGATACTGAAATTCCAAAAAAATTTAGGAGTGAGGGTCAACTTATGTGACTCCTCACTCCTCACTCACTCTTTTCTGGGGGTTTAAACCCAGATTATCCACACTCCGCACTTGGTTCTTGGTTAGAACATTTTGAAAGCCCTTCCGCACTCAAGAGTCAAAAGCTGCTTTACCTATAGGTCGGAATTCAAACCCAGCCAATTTTTCTCGCTGACTTTTGACTTTTGACTTTTGACTTTTGAATTTTGACTTTTGAATTTTGAATTGTTCACGACTGTTCCGCCAATTTTAGCCGCAGCCACCAACGCTTTAAAGGAAAATAAACCACTGGTGCCCACAGGCTACTGAGAATCGCAGAGGCAAGGGCGACTTTCTGGAAGTATGCCCAAATGTCTGCTGCATTGCGATCGCCCATTAAAATCAATTGCCATGCAAAAATTGTCTCTGACAACACTGCCATAGCAAACACAATTAAGGCAATAGAAATAAAGTCTTCTTGTATAAAACGCTGCTTCTGTAGCATCCCAGTCAGACCTCCTACCACCCCCAAGCTCAGAGCATGAGTTGGGTCAGGTGAAGTCATAGAATCTTGAAGCAGCCCTAATACAACACCTGCAAATGCGCCTTGAAACGCTGTGCGCCTGACACTCCAAGCAACCACCCAAATCAACAACCAGTTTGGTCCAATCCCCAATAATTCCATACCGGGGAAACGGATGAGCAGCATCAGTAAGCAGAGCAGCACTGAGCCAACTGTGATCGCCCAATCAGTCGCTAGACGTAAGCGCGGATGCCAACGAGAAAGGGGGCTGATTTGAATTCTGGACTTTCGCTTTGGCGATTTTGGTTTTTTGTGTTTATTACCCCGTGATTCCGGAATCCTCATTTTTCCTAAGAATTTTCATTAAATTTTAAAGAACTCAGGAGTCAAAACCGAGAATAAATAATAAGATTCTTTATTCTTTGAAAGCTCTAGCACATACTCTGGAGCAATTCTGAATTCTGAGTTCTGTATACTGTGTTTTTCTTATTGTGGTTTTGCCGAACCGATATTTTCTGACTGCTGGTTTTCTGGCTTGGGATACACTGTCACCCAATCCAAAGAGCGTATCGGCGGAAAAAGTTCCACCTTCGCCACAGATGCTGGAAGTTTCTTCAAATCCAACGACTTCACCCGTCCTACAGCCAATCCCGAAGGAAATTTCTGACTATAGGTAGATGTGGCAACCACGTCTCCAGGTTTCACATTTGGGACTTTTTCATAAAATTCCAGAACTGCATCAGCAGAGGAGTCTCCCCGCAAAACACCCTTTGCTCCTGTGCGACTGACTGTGACACCCACTTGACTCTTGAGGTCACTAATTAACAGTACGCGGCTGGTATTGGGACTCACACTTTCTACTAGACCGACCAATCCACCATCAGCCTTAACTACATAACCTTCTTGGATACCTGCAAGGCTGCCGCGATTAAGAGTGACTTGTTGCCACCAGTTGTCAGCACCACGTCCCGTCACTCGCGCTGGAATTGGGCGCGATGCGAGCGGTTCCTTTTCCACATAGCGTAATAACTGTTTTAACTTTTTATTTTGGCTTTCCAGTTCTGTAATCCGGGTTTGCAGTTCTAACAACCGAGCATCCCTGAAGCGTTCTTCTTGAGGTGGTGCTGTCTGCAACATCTGGATTGGACGAGTCACACCCTGGTATACCTCAAACAGAAGCGCACCTTGAGTCTGTCTAAGTACCCAAGCACTCCCAACTATTACACCTAGCAACCCTATTTGTAACCCTTTGCTCTCCCACCACCGACGTGCCGTAAACATAAGAAACCTTTTCTAGCCGTAATATTACTAAGGATATTGGATTCTATATTGAACCCAATATCTGATATTGCGCAGTTTTTGCTATAAATTGCGAGAACGTCCGCTGAAAACCCTTTCCAACTGCTTGAAATTTTCTAACACCCGACCTGTTCCCAGTACAACACAGCTTAATGGGTCAGCGGCAATGTGTGTCACAATTCCGGTTTCATGACTGATCAGGGTATCCAATCCTTTCAGCAGGGCACCTCCGCCAGCTAGCATAATTCCTCGGTCAATAATGTCTGCTGCCAATTCCGGAGGTGTGCGTTCCAAAGTCCGCTTCACCGCTTCAATAATCACCGACAGCGGTTCTGCCATACTTTCACGAATTTCTGGTCCCTTGATTGTAACTGTTCGCGGTAGACCAGAAAGCAGGTGCAAGCCTCGGACTTCCATCATGGCATCATCATCATCATGAGTGGGATATGCCGACCCAATGCGAATTTTGATGTCCTCAGCAGTACGTTCCCCGATCACTAGGTTATGAACTTTTTTCAGATACTGCATGATGGCTTCAGTCAGTTCATCTCCAGCAATGCGTACTGATTCAGAAATGACTGTCCCTTGGAGACTCAAGACAGCAACTTCTGTTGTGCCACCACCAATATCGATTATCATATTGCCTGTTGGTTCAGCGACGGGTAATCCTGCCCCAATTGCTGCAGCCACAGGCTCATCAATTAAGTAAACTTCTCTTGCACCAGCTTGAGTAGCAGCATCCATGACTGCTCTTCTTTCTACCCCTGTGACTCCACTGGGAATACCAATAACAATTCTAGGTAATACTAGGGATTTGCCCTCATTTACTCTGTGGATAAAGCTTTTGAGCATCAGCTCGGCTGTATCGAAGTCAGCGATTACACCATCGCGCAAGGGGCGCAGCGCAATCACATTCCCAGGTGTCCGCCCGAGCATTTTTTTTGCCTCTTCTCCAACTGCTAGCGCTACCTTTTCGTTTTGGTCAATCGCCACTACGGAAGGTTCTTGGAGAACAATGCCTTTACCTGATACGTAAACGAGGGTGTTAGCGGTACCGAGGTCGATACCCATATCCCGCGATAAGGAAAACTTACTAAAAAGGCCCACGCGTCTCTACGCCCCCTAATTAAATACTTTTTAACTTTTACTGTTAATGAGAATTGTGCAGGATTCTATTACTTTTGTTGACCTGAGTCTAGTAAAGTAGATTATGTTTTTATATATTCTTTTTAGAATCTTTAACCAGTCTCAAGCTTCTACTGTTTTATATTCTCCGACTGCATAAACGTATCCGTATCGTTTTGGAGTTTGCTCAGAGTAATTTATATCATTTCTCTAGGTAATGATAATTGTTTTTTATTTAACGCTCTGCTAGTCGTCTAGCAATTCGCTATTATGGTATTCACAATACAAGTACGTTTGTACTGCAAAAAAAGCACATGAGCATAAACATCGTTACCCTGATCGGTCGTGTAGGAACTGACCCGGATATGAAGTATTTCGAGTCAGGTAGCGTTAAGTGTAAATTAACATTGGCGGTCAATCGGCGCACAAGAGACAGCGAACATACTGATTGGTTCAATCTAGAATTATGGGGAAAAACAGCCCAGGTGGCTGGTGATTACGTGCGTAAAGGCAAACAAATTGCCGTCAAAGGTTCCTTAAAATTTGATACTTGGAGCGATCGCGCCACAGGAGCAAATCGTTCCACACCCGTCATCCTCGTGGATCAACTGCAATTATTGGGTTCTAAACGGGATGCGGAAGAAGCTGGAGTAGATATGAACCCTGAGAATTTTTAAGTATGGAAGAGAACTCAGAACTCAGAACACAGAACTCAGAATTGAGAATATTTAGAGAAATCAATACAGGAAGTTTCACTCGTCAAAAATTCTTCTGAGTACTGACTCCTGATTCCTGAGTTCTTTTCAATAACTAATTTGCAAAGTCACCGTAGCTTCCACCTGTTGTTCACCTCCAACTATAGGGGTGGAAGCGTCTTGGGAAGCCAGCTTAGCAGATTCGGCACGCAACAGAGGTCGTGGCGGTGGCGGAGGTGAACTGGCACCATTCACTTCAATGCCGACCACTTCCTTAGCCTGAAAACCCAAAGCACTCAAAACAGCTTGAGCTTGCTGTTGAGCATCTTGAGTGGCTTTTGTTAATGCTTGTTGTCTTGCTTTGGCGATCGCTTCATCCCTAGCCACAAAACTAATGCCGCTAATTTGAGTTGCACCAGCTTTGACGGTTTCATCTAACAGAGTTCCAGCGCGGTCAGTGGGAATGCGAAAACTCACAACATTGGAGGCACCATACCCTGTGATACGCTGCACGTTATTGGTGTAACTATAAATTGGGTTAAGAGTAATACCAGTTGTTTGTAATTTTTCCACATTACGGCTCTTTAATAAAGCTACCACAGCTTCGGACCTGCGAGCAGCCTCTTGTTGTACCTCCTGTGCTGTTTTCCCCTGAACCTCCACCCCCAAACTAACTTGAGACAGAGTTGTAGGAATTGTTTCGATTCCACGACCATTGACATTTAGAGTACGCAACATCCTCTCTTTCTGTTGTGCCAAAGTAGGCTGCGTACAAATCACACATATAAGCAAGGCTAAAGATAGAATTTTCCACCAGTTCCCAGCATTTAACTGAGAACCAGACACAGCATCTGTATTCATAAAACGTTCACTCCTCTAAAAATGATTAATTTATAGAGATTAGGTAAGTCGTGGGAAGTCAAGAGCGGTTAGCTGTCACCAACAACCCTTCGGGTGAGCCAGGAGCGCGAACTCGGGGGAACTCCCAAAGGCGCACTGGCTCACTAACCACTCATCACTAACAAATGTAGAGACGCGCCATGGCGCGTCTCTACAACTCACACTCCCTAGCTCCTCCTTAAAGACACAGTTAATAACACTGCGTCCATACAGAAGATATGTTTTTACTTTGACATGACTATAGTCAATAGTCAGAGCAGTTACATTTTTAGAAACTAAAAAATAGCTATTGGCTAACCGTTGACTGTTTACTATTGACAGTTAACCGTCAACTGTTAACCGTAAACAATTGAAGGAGAATATTTGTGGCATACTGGCTGCTAAAGACAGAACCAGAAGAGTATTCCTACTGCGATTTAGAACGAGATGGCACTACAGTTTGGGAAGGAGTTAGCAATTCATTAGCTCTCAAGCATCTGCGGACGATGGAAATTGGTGATTTGGCGCTTATTTATCACACAGGCAAAGAGCGGCGAGTGATAGGTGTAGCCCAGATCGTCAGTCAACCTTACCCCGACCCAAAATTGGATGATGCCAAACGGGTGGTTGTCCAGGTGCGAGCTGTACGAAGAGTACAAGAGCCAATAACCCTGACCCAAATTAAGCAGGACGGAAATTTTGAAGGTTTTGACTTACTACGCCTTGCGAGACTATCCATAGTGCCAGTATCAGAGTCTCATTGGCAGCGCCTTCTGCAATTAACAAACGGCATGAATTAATTTATCAATGTTTTCTGTAGCGCGCCTATGATAGTTGCTTTCAACAAACCTGTAAATTCAAAGGGAAGGGTTTACCAAAATAACCGATGCACTTAGATACAATAACCTTCTCATTACCTTTGTTGGCAACCGCAACAGAAACAGCAGATAGTTCACTGGTACTGGCAGCAGTGCTACTCAGTATAGTGGTCATTTACCTCGCTAGCAAAGTCGGTGGGGAATTATTAAGCCGCTTTGGTTTACCGCCAGTCTTGGGGGAATTAGTCGGTGGTGTAGTGGTAGGCATCTCTGTCCTACATCTGTTGGTGTTTCCAGAAGGCGGGGCAGATAGTTCTAGCTCTCTGATCATGACCTTCCTTCAAACCACTGCTGGTCTCACTCCAGACGCCGCTGATGCTGTTTTTACAGCGCAGTCTGAGGTGATTTCCGTTTTGTCAGAACTGGGAGTCATCATTCTGCTATTTGAAATTGGTTTGGAATCAAACATCAAAGACTTGATAGCTGTTGGTACCCAAGCAGCAGTGGTAGCAGTGGTGGGGGTGGTAGTACCCTTTACTGCTGGTACGGTAGGGTTGATGACTTTGTTTGGTATTCCAGCGATACCAGCGATTTTTGCAGGTGCAGCTTTGACTGCCACAAGTATTGGTATCACTTCCAAGGTTCTGTCAGAACTCGGGCGTCTCAATTCAAAAGAAGGGCAAATTATTCTGGGCGCTGCTGTTATTGACGATGTACTGGGAATTATCGTTTTGGCGGTGGTAGCAAGTCTTGCAAAAGATGGCGCAGTGGACGTAGGTAAAGTCATTTATTTGATCATTAGCGCCAGTAGTTTCCTGTTGGGGGCAATTGTCCTTGGAAATATCTTCAGTAAGACCTTTGTAGCAATTGCAAGCAAGCTAAAAACTCGTGGTGGATTAGTGATACCAGCGTTCATCTTTGCCTTTGTGATGGCATACTTTGCTGCTGCCATCCAATTAGAGGCAATCTTAGGTTCTTTTGCCGCTGGTTTAGTCTTAGACGAAACAGATGAGCGTGTAGAACTGCAAAAGCAGGTTATCCCTATTGCTGATATGCTGGTGCCGATTTTCTTTGTGACTGTTGGCGCAAAAACTGATTTGGGAGTTTTAAACCCAGCAATTCCTAGCAACCGGGAAGGTTTGGTGATGGCGATTTTCCTGATCGTTGTCGCTATCCTCGGTAAACTCGTCACGGGCTTGAGTGTGTTTGGTCAACCTCAAATCAACCGCTTAGCAATTGGTGTGGGAATGATTCCCAGAGGCGAGGTAGGATTGGTGTTCCTTGGCATCGGCTCCTCGATTGGCATTCTCTCAAAACCTTTGGAGGCGGCAATTATTATGATGGTCATCCTGACAACCTTTCTAGCGCCTCCCCTTTTGCGGTTTGTATTTCCAGAACCAGAAACGGCTGCTACAGCAACAGAGCAACTGATTTTAGATGATTCTTCCGGAAAATCTTTGGTCATGGAATCACCTGATTCCCAGGACACTAAATAAAAGTTTAGTGGTGTGCCACTAGCTTTGTTTGAGGGGTCTGTAGTAAACGCTTAAGCGCTGTATTAAAGCAGGCAAGTGTGTTTAGTACGTACCAGGCAAAGTTGCTGTGACAGAGTACTAGAGTACAGACGCAATATTTACAGCGTCTGTACTTAGACCTGTAGGTTGTTCTGATCAATTGTCAATATGAATAGTTTGTAACTTTTCCATTACCAATGGAAACTTTTATCCCTAAATCTTCGTCCCCTAAAATTAAAAATTTCAGGAGTTTTTTTTAAACACAACCAACATTGGGAATGTTATTTTTGTTTTATCTTCCTCCTCGCTCACCCATCCAACCTTGGATATTTGTCTAGCAATTAAACAGGTGCACTCATAAGTTAATACCACATCAGGAAACAGTAGCAGCATTATCAATTGGTGCATTAACTACCAAAAATCACACAACACCAAAAATCCCTTTGTGAAGGATGAAGTGTGTAGACGCCACGGGCACTTTCCAAAAGGGATAAATTTCTGCACAGAAGCGTCCTCCGGAGGGCGGCTTGGTGCAAGGGTAATATGAAGTATGAACTGAAGACAAAAAAGTGAAGTATGAAGTATGAAGTTAAGTACAAAGTATTTCTTCCTTCATGCTTCTCTTCTAGACTTGATTCATGCATTGACTAAAATTAACTAATGCTTTGAGATTTTAAATTTTAGATTGAGGAATACTCGTGAAAATCCGAAAAAATCGGCAACTAATGAGTCAATATACAATCTACAATCTAAGATCTAAGTTCTAAAAATCTAAAATGCCATAACGGCATGGAAGACTATTAGCAACGTGCTAGAATTTGACGCCACGAAGTCATTTAAGTTCCTGATAAGGATTAATACAGAACAACATCTACTCTTAATGGTAAAACCTTAATAAGTATTAGGTAAATGGTACGCTTTCCTATCGCCCAAGTCGGATTGTATCCAAAAAATAACCACTATAACAGTGTCTTTATTAGAGCAGAAAATGATGCTTGTGGCACCAAAGCTAAAGTGTGGGCGGTGATAGTGTGAGGATTTACCGAAACTTTGAAAAAACAAAGAACTCAGAACTCAACCCAATACCAGCTGCAGTAAACAGTACACAGTGATTTGATAACTGATAACTGATAACTGATAACTGAATTCTCTCGTTCTGGGTTCCGTGTTTTGGGTGCTTCTCAAATCATGACGGCTCTGATAAATACGAATCAGGAGAAAACACTGTGAAAACCCACTGGTTACTACCTGGTACTTTTGTAACGACTAGTTTCTTGATGGTATCGTCGCCTGCTCAAGCAGCGAAACTGCAATCCTGGCGTTTTGATGCCAATCAAAACCGATTGGAAATCAACACTCAAGGTTCGGTTCAACCCCAGGCGCAACTCGTCTTCAACCCCACGCGATTGGTTATTGATCTGCCAGGAACTGATTTTGGACGTCCGCAGTTGACGCAGTCAGTAGGCGGTGCAATTCGCTCTGTTCGTGTTGGTCAGTTTGACCCACAAACAACTCGTATAGTCGTCGAACTGAGTCCAGGTTATACCCTCGACCCGAAGCAGGTGAAGTTTGAAGGGAAAACTGGCAGTCGCTGGATGGTACAATTACCAACGCCACAAACTGAGGGAGTCGCCTCCTCGTCTCCATCCCCAGGAACAACAACTTCAGCAACACAAGCTGAGGAAGTCCCCTTAAGGTCCGCATCTGCAGCAACAAAAAATGAAGTTGTCATCTCGTCCCCAAGAAATGCTTACAGCGTAGTGACAATAGACTCTGAAACTGAGAAAAAACCTGAGTTTTCTAAAGCTGTTGTCATCGCAGAAAGAACGATTCAAGTTGAGAGCGTACAAGTCACAGGGGACGGTTTTTTTGTCCGCACCAATGGTGGGAATCCTCAGACTCAGATCATTCGCAGCCGCGATCGCAAGACCATCTTCATTGACATTCCTGGTGCCACTTTGTCACCCAATTTTGGCGATCGCGATCGCTCGATAAATAAGCATGGTGTCAACCGTGTTGAATTTAATCAACTGCAAAAGACACCACCTGCTGTCCGGATGACACTGCGGGTAGACAAAGATACCCCCGACTGGCGCATCAGCACAAGCAGTTCTCGTAGTTCTAGTGGTTTGGTTGTTCTACCGAATCGTTATGCAAGTAACTTGCCCAAAAATGATTATTCTGACACCTCATCAGACAATGTTGCCAACGCTGCTGTAGAAGTACCAACAAGCGACTCAGTCTCCACAATTGGGTCTGTAGAGCTAGCTGCTGGTGGTACGCAACTGCTCATTAGAGGAGACCAACGTCTATCACCTGCAAAGACTGCTTGGGATAAATCATCTGGTCTATACCGCATCACTATTCCCAATGCTAAGTTGGCTAGTGCTGTCAAAGGTCCAAATTTTGATGCTAGTAGCCCTGTGCTGCGCGTACGTCTACAACAACAAGACTCCCGTACTGTTGTTGTCTATGTCCAACCAGCGGCAAACGTACGAATCGGGCAAACTAACCAATTGAGCGGTCAGGTTTTGTCTTTAGGATTAGAACGTACCCGTTCAATCACACCGCCAATTGCTTTACCCGCCATACCACGACCAAATCCGCAACCTTTGCCATCAGCAACGACAGCCAGCAAGCCGCCAGCCCGTAATCCGCGTGTTAAGGGAAAAGTCGTTATCGTCGTTGATCCAGGACATGGTGGTAAAGACTCTGGAGCACTCGGTATTGGGGGAATTCGAGAGAAAGATATTATTTTGCCTATTGGCAAAAGGGTAGCAGAGATTTTACAGCAAAATGGGCTGCAAGCAGTGCTAACTCGGGATTCTGACTATTTCGTGACCCTTCAAGGACGGGTTGACATAGCAGAGCGAACCAATGCTGATGTGTTTGTCAGTGTCCACGCTAACTCAGCAGGTGATGATCGTCCGGAGGTGAGTGGTTTAGAAACCTATTATTATGACAGCGGTCTGGGTCTCGCTCGTATCGTTCATAACAGCATTCTCCGGAGTGTCAATGTGAGAGATCGTGGCGTGCGTAAAGCCAGATTCTACGTCCTTAGAAAAAATTCTATGCCCGCAATTTTGGTGGAGACAGGCTATTTAACTGGTCGAGAGGACGCCAGTAAACTGCCAAACAAACTGTATCAAAATCAAATGGCAGAGGCGATCGCCCGTGGTGTCATCCAGTACTTAAAGCAAAAATAAAACAATTCAGATGCCATCATAAGCAGACACGCGTCAGCAATTGCACTTTTTTCGTCAAGGTTCTTAACAATCCAAAAGTTCAAAGTTAAAAGTTACTTTTGACTCTTGACCCCTTCGGGGTTCGCCCAACGGGAGAGCCAGTTCCCGCTTGTTGGGAGACCCGCCTATGGCACTTCGTGCCATAGGCGCGAACAGGACTGGTCTCACCAGTCGCCTGCTGTCGGGAAACCCTCCAAAGGGCGCTGGCTCACTTTTGAGTTTTGACCGGAAAACGAGACGCAAGCCCCTGGCTTTAGACATGGGGATAAGTCGCCAG
>NZ_CAWMYC010000030.1:0-15526 GCF_963872035.1 Scytonema sp. HK-05 | reverse complement strand
GAATGCGTGACTTCCCCGTTCGCGGAGCGTGTCCGTAAGGACTCAGGGGCTGACCACTGTGATTGGTGTGATTGGTATCGATAATGTATTGGGTTATCAATTGCCAACTCTTACTAAAAATGCTCAAGAATTGAAATCAACCTTGGTAAGTCAAAAGACTAAGGAACGACAATCAAAAATTCTCATAGCAGAAAAATCTGAAGAACAAAACAGGATTCGCCTCTATGAAAAAGCTAGTCCGGCTGTAGTTGCGATCGCTCTAGATAGAGGACATGGTAGTGGTTTTAATGAAGCGGGAAAGCCGTCATTCGCACAGCGTCTCACCGCCTCCCTTGTCTACATCTGTGTGCATCTGTGGTTTTTTTCACAAAATTGACTTTTGCTAGAGATACCGATGAACTCAGCTAGTCTTATAAAAAACAACCCCCTCTAGTTGAGGAGGTTATTAATTTTTATTCAGGTAATTCCTGAGAGAATCATAAGTGACCAATTGTTAAACAGATGACAGCCAAAATGGCACTAACTATATAAAAGACGGCAACAACTTGCAGTTCTGACCAACCAGTAAGTTCCAGATGATGGTGTAATGGTGCCATCTTCAGCAGGCGCTTGCCTTTGCCATCAGGACCTTTGGTAGCTTTGTAATAACCAACCTGCGCCATCACAGAAAGGGTTTCTACGAAGAAGATTCCGCTGAGAATGAACAGCGCTACTAAGCTGTTACTCAACAAACCTACTGCTGCTAAAGCCCCTCCTAAAGCCAAGGAACCCGTATCTCCCATGAAAACACGGGCTGGGTTACGGTTATGTGCCAGGAATCCTAAGCAACTGCCACTCATACAAGCGCAGAAAACCATCAATCCAGGCGAGGAGGGTGCAGCGAGCGCCCCTAATGCGAGCAGTGCGATCGCCACCGTTCCTGCTGCCAATCCATCAATACCATCAGTCAGATTCGTGGCGTTACTTTCTGCCACCAATACGAAGCCAGCTAAGGGCCAAAACAGCAATCCCAAGGGTAAAGAAAAACCCAAGGGCAAAGCAATTGTTGTAATGTTAAAAGGTTGAGTAAAAAACAGCCACAGACAGAAAGCTAGTGCAAAGCCGATTTGCAAAGCTAGTTTCATCCGAGGAGATATACCTTTATTAGACTTACGGCGCAGAATTTGCCAGTCATCTATCCAGCCAATCAATCCATAACTTAATGTTAAAGCAGAAACGGCTAGCACCTCTGTCGCAAAGCTAGACCATACACACGCAGCGATCGCTGCCACGGGAACAAAGAAAATGCCCCCCATTGTTGGTGTACCTGCTTTTTTTAGATGAGCCTGCGGACCATCCTCGCGGATGATTTGCCCTGTTTTCAGTGCTTGTAGTAGTGGTATTGCCCAGAAGCCGGCTGCGGCTGAAGCCAGCGCACAGAATAAAAATGGCAAGGTGAGCGACATACCTTGCCAGGGCAACCTATTCGCCACCCAATCTAACACCAGTGCTGATACACCTAGACTTACACCCAGTAAAGAGACCAGACCTATGCCACTGATAATGCTTAATCCTTGGTCAGGAGATAATTTTGCGTCCACGGAAACTTCCCTTCACTCCACACTTGCAAAACTAAACAATCGGGACTATCTATGCCAATATACCTTCAGCCAGAATTATTTACTCCTCATCAGGAGCAGCATCATCGTCGTCATCGAAATCATATTCGCCAATGCCATCATCAGTACTCAAAAACTCTGATATCTCTTCTTCGTCATCTAGGAAATCAGGCTCGAGAACATCACGTGCTATTAGACGGCCGTTAGATTGCAACCAGTCGAGTAGGGAGGACTCTTGCTTTAATGGAATTACAGATGCCCGCTGGTTTCGGGGTACTTCACGCAATGGAGAATTTAGCATATCTACAGAAGACAATAAAAGGGGAAGGTAACTAGACACTTAGAGTTTATCACTTGATAATGCCCGATTTACTTGTTCATTCAACTGTTTGACTGATAAATCCGACAAAAAATTTTTTATTTATTATTGATCAGGCAAAAATTGAAAGCCAATTGAATGATTGGTATGGCACTATACATAGTTCATCAATATTTTCTTGATACTGATGTTTTTGAGGTGATATGACTATGCTTGGAAAGACAGATCTTTTAGAAGCAATTGCTGGTAAAAATCGCGGGCTGCTTGCTACTGAGCAAGACAAACAAGCTATTTTGGTAGCTATTGCGAATTTGGAAGATGTAAATCCTACACCTTATCCAGTTGAAGCAACAAATTTGCTAAATGGCAATTGGCGATTAATATATACCACTAGCAAGGCTCTATTAAACATTGATAGCTTACCACTGTACAAACTTGGTCAAATTTATCAGTGTATCCGCGTAGAAACTAACAGTGTTTACAACATAGCTGAGATTTATGGCTTACCTTTTTTTGAAGGTATAGTCAGCGTTGCTGCAAAATTTGAGCCAGTCTCCAATCGACGCGTCAACGTGAAATTTGAGCGGTCGATTATCGGTTTACAACGTTTAATAGGCTACCATTCTCCAGAGAGTTTTATCCAACAACTCGAAGTCGGTAAAAAACTCACTGCTATTGATTTTCCTTTAAACAGTAAGGAGCAACAAGGCTGGTTAGATATAACTTATATAGATGACAATTTGCGTATTGGTAGAGGTAATGAGGGGAGCGTGTTTGTCTTGACAAAAGCATAAGGTTATCCCAGAAAAGTCCTCGCGACCAATGAAGTTAAGCGATCCCAGGCATTTTGTCAAGGAGCATTTTACACCTTTTTTGTAGAATATTCAATGGGGAATAGGTAACAAGTCGTAGATGAGAGTCAAATGCCTCGCCTGCGCTATACTCTCAGAGCTATTCTTTGTAACCTATCCCCTGCACCTGATAACCTTCACCCTGTAACCTACCCCGTAGGTTGTATGCACTGCACCCTGTAACTTATTCCCTCTTTAACTCTAGATGACGAAAATTCATCGTACAAGTTTCCTCCCAAAACCACTGCTGTAATTTCTCTGCCAACCTCTGGCAAGATAAATAACTTAACAAAGCCTCTTGAGGAGACCTCCTGGTTGTAGAGTGAAATCAATTAGCCTTATATATTGGCGATTGATAACTCAAAGGGAAGAAACTCATGGTTCAACGTGGTTCTAAAGTACGTATTCTCCGCCGGGAATCTTACTGGTATCAGGATGTAGGAACCGTAGCGTCTATTGACCAAAGCGGTATCAAATACCCTGTGATTGTCCGTTTTAACAAGGTAAATTACGCTGGCGTCAACACCAATAACTATGGTCTGGAAGAACTCATAGAGATTGAAGCTCCACAGGCAAAGGCGAAGAAGTAACAGCCTCACGCCAGATTATGATGGGGAAGTCGGGAAGATGAGGAGTATGAGGAAGATGAGGAGTATGAGGAAGATATCCCCCTCATCCCCCTTATCCTTCTTATCCCCCTCATCCTTCCATCTCCCCCATCTGCTGATCTCCTAAAAAAGATGCCTGAACTGCCTGAAGTTGAAACAGTCCGGCGGGGTTTGAATCAATTAACCCTTAACCAGGAAATTACGGGTGGAGATGTGCTGCTTAAACGCGCGCTCGCCTACCCGTTTTCTGTTGATGAGTTCTTAACTGGAATCAAAGGAAGTGCCATCTCAACTTGGCATCGTCGCGGCAAATATCTCCTAGCCGAACTCACCCCATCCCCTTCATCCCCCTCATCTCCCTCATCTCCCTCATCCCCTTCATCCCCCTCATCTCCCTCATCTCCCTCATCTCCCCTTAATGGCGGGCTGGGGGTTCATCTGCGAATGACCGGTCAACTTTTGTGGCTGCATCAAGATGAACCGTTACACAAGCACACGCGAGTCAGGTTATTTTTTAGAGATGAACGCGAATTACGCTTTGTTGACCAACGTACCTTCGGTCAAATGTGGTGGGTACCTCCAGGAGTGCCACCAGAAAGCATTATCACAGGTTTGGGAAAACTAGCAGTAGATCCCTTTTCACCCGAATTTACTGTCGAGTACTTGGCGCTAAAACTGCGGAACCGTCGCCGTCCAATAAAGACGGCACTTTTAGATCAGTCAGTAGTGGCGGGCTTAGGTAATATCTATGCTGATGAAGCGCTGTTTCTCAGTGGAGTCCTGCCAGAAACTTTATGTATAGATTTGCAGCCAGAGCAAATTGAGCGTTTGCGTTCCTGCATCATTCAAGTGTTAGAAGCCAGTATAGAGGCTGGTGGCACAACTTTTAGTAATTTCCTAAATGTCAAGGGCATCAACGGTAACTACGGTGGTGTTGCTTGGGTTTACAACCGCGCTGGAGAACCCTGTCGAGTTTGTGGTACGGCAATTGCACGGACTCGCTTAGCTGGGCGTTCAAGTCACTATTGTGTTCACTGCCAACGATAAGCAATTCAAATTAAAAATCCAAAAGATTGCAACTTAAAGTGAAAAATTAATGTATAAAAATTATTGTATTATTCTGATACAATTTTGATTTAAGATTCGGAATTTTGAATAAACGTAGATGAAGGGAGATAGTTATCTAGAAATTATCTGCGTATATCTGCGTGCGCCTGCGGTTGCAAGGCGTGGATTTTGAGACAAGCTACTACCAGTAGGAAGTTTGAGGAATCCAAATCTAGCAGCCATAAAACGAACTGATATCTAACGAATGTGTCAATAACTCCGCCCTAAAAGGACGGAGCTTGTAAGCAGCAAAGCTTACGTGTTTGACTAGCCCACCGAGACTGACTACGGCTAAAACTTCCGAATGCTTCCCCAGTTCGGATATTATTTAAGGCTATTTGCTTAGCCGTTGGGTAGAGCCAAGACATCTGTAGCTAGTTGGGCGAGGGGACTATTAACTTTACTCGTAAGGATTATCTCCATGCAACGAGTCCCAGTATTAACTCCATCAGGTAAAGCATTAATGCCAACAAAGCCCAGTAGGGCGCGGCGTTGGTTAAAACAAGGAAAAGCTAAGGTTGTCTATAACGACCTTGGAATCTTTGAGATCCAGTTGATCAGGTGTCCTAGAACGACTGACACGCAGCCAATTTCAGTAGGAATTGACCCAGGTAAACTTTACACCGGTCTAGGCGTTCAGTCGGTCAAGTTCACGCTGTGGACTGCTCATTTACAGTTGCCATTTAAGATTGTGAGAGAGCGAATGCAGCAACGCGCCATGATGCGGAGAGGACGTAGGGGACGACGGATCAACCGTAAACTACCCTATAATCAACGCGCTCATCGTCAGCAAAGGTTTAGCAATCGCCGTCAGGGCAAGATTCCGCCCAGTATTCGCGCTAACCGAGAGCTTGAATTGCGAGTTCTTGACGAACTATCTTTGATTTACCCAATCACAACCATAGCCTACGAGATTGTCAAAGCGCGTGGTGATAAAGGGTTCAGTCCAGTGATGGTTGGTCAACGGTGGCAAATAGAAAATTTAGAGACTTACGCACAAGTGCTGCAAGTAGAGGGGTGGAAAACAGCGCAGATCCGACAGCAGTTGGGACTGTACAAGCAAAAACATTTCAAAGGAGACGCTATCGCAGCAACTCACGCCGTTGATGGGGTCGCCTTAGCTTGTAGTGCGTTCATCCAGTACGGTGTCACCTCGACTCACTCTATGGGCTGGAAGGGTAACGTAACTGTGCAACCCGCGCCTTTTGCTGTAATCTGTCGCCCTCCAGTCTCGCGTCGCCAGCTTCACTTGATGGTTGTCGCAAAGGGTGGGCTTAGACGTAAGTACGGCGGCACTGTAACCCGCCACGGGTTTAGAAAGGGTGATTTGGTTAACTCCCCTAAGGGTATCGGATACATAAGTGGCGATACTGAAAAACAAATATCTGTCAGCGATGCTAACTGGAAACGGCTAGGACAGATAGCATCTAGCAAGATTCAATTGCTCCGCCGCTCAAACGGGCTGATTGTAACTTACTAGATTCATGTAAAGCCATCCTACGCTTCGCGCTCAGGACGGGGTTTCAAACCCAAATTTTCGATGAAGGCATTTCCCGACACACTTAGGGAGGAGGCAACTCCTAGCTCTAGAAGGACTTCGTGCGAGCTAAGATCCTGAATACAACCAATTTACATACTCAAGAGGGAAACTCATGGCTGTAAAAAGAGGAGATATGGTTCGCGCTGTCCGCGAGAAGCTGGAAAACAGTCTAGAAGCACAAGCGAGTGACCCACGTTTTCCTTCCTATCTGTTTGAAACCAAGGGCGAAGTTGTAGATATCAAAGGTGATTATGCCCTTGTGAAGTTCGGGAAAGTGCCAACACCAAATATGTGGCTACGTCAGGATCAACTTGAAGAATTTAAATAACACTCAACCATTAGCACAGGTACTGCAATTATGAGCTATTCCCCTTCCTCCCCAAAAATGTGTCATTCACCCCGTGTCACCGTTGTCGGTGCTGGCAAGGTTGGTAGTACCTTAGCGCAACGCATTGCCGAAAAAAATCTAGCAGATGTCGTGTTGCTTGATATTGTCGAGGGTATGCCCCGAGGACTGGCACTCGATTTGATGGAGGCAAGGGGAATTGAACTGCACAATCGTCGGATTATTGGTACAAACGACTATGCTGAGACATCTGGTTCTGATGTCGTAGTCATTACGGCAGGTTTTCCCCGCAAACCTGGCATGACTCGGGATGATTTGCTCGTGGCAAATGCCAAGATTGTGGTGGAAGCCGCAAGCAAAGCAATTGTTTATTCTCCCGAAGCTATATATATAATTGTCACAAATCCCTTGGATGTGATGACTTACTTAGCGTGGCAAGCAACAGGGCTTCGGTGCGATCGCATTATGGGTATGGCTGGCGTGTTAGACTCAGCACGCTTAGAAACCTTTATTGCAATGGAATTGGGAGTTTGTCCCCAAGATGTCAATGCGATGGTTCTGGGTAGCCACGGAGATTTAATGGTGCCCTTGCCGCGTTATGCTACTGTCAATGGTGTTCCGATTACAGAATTGCTCGATGCAGCGACAATTGAGCGATTAGTGCAACGTACCCGTAACGGTGGTGCAGAAATTGTGCAATTGATGCAAACAGGCAGTGCTTTTTTTGCCCCTGCTTCTTCGACTTGCGTGATGGTGGAATCGATATTGCTGAATCAGTCGCGACTGTTACCAGTGGCGGCGTATCTCCAAGGTGAATATGGTTTAAATGATATTTTTATCGGTGTTCCCTGTCGCTTAGGACGTAGCGGAATTGAGAAAGTGGTGGAATTAAACCTCTGTGATGCAGAAAGGGATGCTTTGCATATTTGCGCGCAAGAAGTACGTAAAAATCTTGATAGAGCACAAGAAATTTTTGCTGCTGTCACTAGGTGATATTGTGTCCTTCTAGTTACCCACACCCGGAAAACCCACCCCGCAATCATCTGCGCTTTTGCTCCCCGGACCGCTAGCGGGGAGGGGTTGGCGCTGGGGTCAATACGGCAATACAGACGCGCCATGGCGCGTCTCTACATTGTTTTTCTAATAAAGGTTCTGGTCTTATGTGAACCGTATTGGGAGTGGGTGCTGGGATTATGAGTAAGTTTACGGTTTTTATATAATATTATGTGTTTTTAACTACCAGTTACAAAATAAAAAGACCCCTTCCCGAACCTCCCTAAAAGGGGAGATGCGGGCGGAGTCTATCAAAACATTGTGGGAGGGTGAGAACCCCTGCTCTTTAGAGAGGGGATGAAACCTGAGGCAAAGGGATTTATCCCTTTGTTTCTCTTTAATACACTAGTTTCTACAAAATATGATATGATTTTGTAGGAGGAGATGAATAGTGTTAACTCTAACTTACGAATACAAAGCAAAGCCTACAAAAGAACAGATCCACGTGATTGAACACACGCTGGATGTGTGTCGAAAAGTTTGGAATTTTGCCCTTCGTGAGCGTAAAGACTGGCTCAACTCGCGTTCATGCCAGGTTAACGCTTGTTCATTAACTTCTGAATATATTGTTCCAGCGAACGAGCCATATCCAAACTACAACACTCAAGCCAAGTCTCTGACGCTGGCGAAAGTTCAGTATCCAGAACTCAAGACAGTCAACGCTCAAGTGTTGCAACAGGTTTTGAGAAAACTAGAGACCGCATTTATTGACATGAAGCGCAAAGGGATGGGATTCCCGCGCTTCAAAAATCGTTATAGAATGCGGTATGATTGTTTATCCTCAGTTGGGTAAGGCTCAGTTCTTGCGAGGCAATCAAATCAAATTGCCACAACTGGGATGGCTGGAGTATGTCAAGTCTCGCGAAATACCTGATGGGTTTATTGTCAAGCAAGCTCGAATAGTTCGCAAGGCTTCAGGCTATTTTGTGATGCTGACGCTCGAATGTGATATAAACGTACCTTCACCAGTCTCTTCTGGTCACCCGGTTGGGCTGGATTTGGGTTTAGATAAGTTTGCTGCAACTTCCGATGGTTTGTTGATTGAACGTCCTCGCTTTTTAAATTCATTGCATCGCAAGCTGAAATTGCTGCAACGCAGATTGAAACATAAGCAAAAAGGATCGAACAACCGACATAAGCTCAATCGTAAAATTGCAAGATTGCATCAACGGATTTCTGATACTCGTAAGGATTGGCATTTCAAATTAGCTCATAAACTTTGTGACGACATTGGAATGATGTTTGTTGAAGACATCGATTTCCGGACGTGGGCTAAAGGTATGTTGGGTAAGCACACCTTGGATGCAGGATTTGGACAATTTATTGAAATTCTGAAATGGGTCTGCTGGAAACGAGGAGTTTATTTTGAAAAGGTTAACAAGGACTATACTTCTCAGGTTTGTCCACAGTGTGACACACATACCGGAAAGAAAGAATTAAAAGATAGGATTCATTCCTGTCTTGAATGCGGCTACACCACTCATCGAGACGTGGCAGCAGCCCAAGTGATCCGCAATCGGGGAGTTTCTGCGCTGGGACGCAGCGTGGAAGAAAATGCCTGTGGAGACGGTCTGGCGGGGACTGGCAACAGTCTAGTTAAGAGTCGAAAAAGCAGGAACAAGAGTGGAGAGGCGCGACTTCAGTCCGCCTCGTAACACCCTTTGAGAATCCCCGTGCATTTATGCCGGGGAGTACGTCAAATTGGGCTTGGCTGTAATCAGTAGAGGATTATTTTTCCTTTGTTAATTATCGGTAACCCTGATCCGCTGGATCGCCGTAGGGGTCTTCACTTGCTGGACGGACGTTACCATACTCTTGGTCTGCAGGGTCGCCGTATGGGTCTTGACTTGCGGGGATGACGTTACCATACTGCCCATAGGAATCAGCAGGGTCGCCGTAGGGGTCTTGGCTGGCGGGGATGACGTTACCATACTGCCCGTAGGAATCAGCAGGGTCGCCGTATGGGTCTTGGCTGGCGGGGATGACGTTGCCATACTGCCCGTAGGAATCAGCAGGGTCGCCGTAGGGGTCTTGACTTGCGGGGATAGCGTTACTGTAGTAATCCTGATCGGCTGGATCTCCATATGGATCTTCACTTGCTGGACGTGGCTGGCGCTCATCGTCGTTCGACCCAACAATAAAATCCTTTGCCTTTCGCAAAAAGTCGTCTACCATAACGTATCTCCTTTTTATTTCGGTAGTTAATTGTGCCGTTGTTTTTTTGTCGTTTTAGCTTGCCTTATTGCGTGCGCCTAAGTGCTATCCCGAACAAACGGCTTTTTATTTAAAATGCGGGGGCTTCTTGTGGAGCGATGTCGGTTAAAGTGCGACCTGTTTGACGCCCGTTATATCCTTGGAAATCCCGGTACTGTTGCGCTTCTGACTCTGAAACTTGTATTCCTTCGGATGGAGGTGATACCCAGTGGGGGCGACCTTGAGCATCGCGGTAGTAGACACGCCCGTTCTTAGAAAGGTAGTACTTGCCTTGCGCTCCCTCTGCTTTAGCATTCTTTCGTTGGTTGTAGAGGTAGTAAAGAGCAGCGGCTCCCACCAAGGTTATTCCTATTTTCTGGCCCGTTGATAATCCCTTTTTAGCTTGTTGGGGTTGGTTTGCGGGGGCTGGATTATTTACATTTCTACCAACGCTATCGTTAACAGGTGGCGGTGGCGCAGCATTTTGGGAACCTCCACCGCAAGCAGTCAGTATCGGTAATATTAGTAATACCGAAAGAAAGATAGCCACTGGAAGCGGAGCTTTTTTACGCTTTGGGGATATCGTGATCATTATGTTTCCTCATCACCCTACAGTTGCTAAATGCGTACTGTTACAACAAACAACTGTGAAGGAATTTCTGTAATTTCAAGGTAGGACAGAAAGAACACTAGCCGTTGTTTGACAACAGCACAAATAAACCGTTTGATTGCAATCATGATGTAATTTCTCAAGTTATTCATCCTGCCTTTGAGAGAATCTGCATTCATCCTCAAGAAATATGCGTTAAATATACAACTTTTAGATAGGTGTTTTTGCTGTTCCGTATTTGCATTTGGATGCAGTACGGTTTTGACCCCACCCCTTACCCCTCCCCGCAAGCGAGGAGGGGAGAAATACATACGTGTCAAGTTAAGGTGAAAGTCAGTAATTGACAATTTTTTGAAAGATTGTCTTGTTCCCAGGCTCTGGCTGGGAATACCATTGGGAGGCTCTGCCTCCCAATCTTGCTCAAGAGCCGCCCTAACCACATTTCTAGGTTCTACCTGGAAATGAGATTTTAGAAGGGTTTTGGCTTAAGTTCACACGAATGGGAGAAATACTCCTGCTCTGGAGGGTTCTTCCAGAGAGGGGCTTGGGAGGTGAGGTTCCTGTCATATTTGAGCAAATTGAGAACCGCTATAAAAAAATTATTTAGAGGGCGATCTATCTCGTTTATTTATAAATAATTTAAAAAATTAAAGTTACAACCGAGACATTAATAAATCAGTGTTGAGTTTTTGTGGAGATACATTTAAGTAAAATTTAGCAAAAATACATACACGAAGCATTTAAGTAAAAATACATAAGTAGCAATGTTTAACTAAAAACTATACTAGTTGTAGCAAATAGAACTATTAATATGCCGTCAAAAAATTTCCAAGGTATCGAAACTCAAGCGAAAACTCGTCTCCTTCTGGCTTTGTGGGATTTGGGAGGAGCAAAGCAGGAAGTGAAGAAAGGTGAACTGACCAAGCGAATTGTTACCAAAAGCAAGAAGGTAGCAGATTATCAGAGCATCTTTAAGGAATTGGAGGAAAAAGGAGCGATCGCCATCTCCAAAAAAGGCTACTCTCTAGTATCTCCTGTGGGTTTAGAAGTCCTGGGTGAGGGTTTGAAAAGTTCGGATTTTAGGTTTGAAGGGGCTATTGTCGGTACTTGGACGGCGAATGCATTGCTCAAATGGATTGGTGAAATCAATGGTGCGGTAGCTGCAACTGCATCAACTAATGGGGTGAAGAGTGGGATTAAATCTTACGACGAGTTTAAACAAGTCGCGTTGGAAGTCTACGACCAGCTTAACCGCGACTATAACCTGAATGATTTGGTGCCGATTTATCGGATAAGGCGGGAAGTGGGCGATCGCGTTAGTCGTTCTGATTTCAATGAATGGCTGTTGGAGATTCAGGAGAACGACGTTTTCCAGTTAATGGCGGGAGAAATGCCAGACATTACGCCGGATAAACGTGAAGACTCAATCACCATCCCCGGAGGTGGATTGCGCTACTACGCCAAGCGCTTGAGTTAATAATATTGCCGTAAATTCCCTGTTGTAGTTCGTTACCTCACACCGAATCACTATGGAAAATCCTCCTATTTCTCCGATAGAAGACATCAACAGCGCCATTCAAACTCACAATCCATTTAGCAACGCTGGGATTGTCAAAGAACAGGATATTTGGGGCAAGGGATTCCCCGACGTTCCCACCCTAAATGCTTACGCTTCTGATACAGTTTTTCAGGCAATTGAACTGGTGCGTAATAGTCAATCCAGTCAGGACAAAGTGACATCAATTGCCATAACTGCTCAATACGGAGTAGGTAAAACTCATCTGCTCAGCCGTATTCGCCATCGGCTGGAACGCGAAGGCGGGGCTTTATTCGTTTATGCGGGCGTCAATAACTATACAGACTTAAACCTGGTTAAATACCAATTCCAGCAAACTTTGGCAGATAGTTTGAGTAAAACAGGTAGTCAAGGGGTTATGCAGTGGCAAGAAGTAGCGGCTGCGATGGCGAACGAAGGCTTCAAAACCATCAATCCCAATGCACCAACCCTTTCTCCTCAGGAACTTGTCAACAGATTTGACAAAGTATCTGCTAGTTGGTCGGCTAAAAACAAGAGTTTGATGAATACGCTCACCAATCAAGTTCTGAGAACAAAATCAAATGTAGATCCCTATATTTTGCGGGCTATTTTGTGGACACTTTCAGAAACTCAAGCATCTTTTGCAAGACAATGGTTATCTGGGCATGAGCTAGCAAACTCTAATGCTGATATTCTAGGATTACCCAATCCTACCAAAACTAGTCAAGACAGAGAAGCTGAAGCACTAAAGAATATTCAGCAAATATTAAATTTAGTCAGTTACTACAACCCCGTCGTCATTTGTTTTGACGAAATAGATGTTAAAAACAACTCTACTGATGATGGGTTGCCAACAGAATTCGTAATTGCTAACTTGGTCAAAATTCTGCACGATACTCTCGAAAACTCTGAACTCGGTCGAGGTGTTGTTATTCTCACAGTAATGATGCCCGATACTTGGGCAGATAAAGTAAATATAATACCAGGTGGAACACCAGATCGAATTTCAAAATATACGCTACGCAAACCGATAGATTTAAAACCCCTTAGTGGCGATTCTATGGTTGAATTAGTCAGCCTTTGGCTGAAAGAGTTTTATGAGGCAAGGAGTTTAACTCCTCCTAATCCTCTTTACCCATTTGAAGAAAGTGAACTGAGAAAATACGGTAAAAACAAACTAACTGTCAGGGAAGCTTTGAAATGGTGTGCAGAGAACTTTAAGGTTGATGAGGATACACTACCCAAAGACCCATTTGAGCGATTTGAACTGGCTTTTAAAAACGAGAGTGAGGTAGACCTTGGAGATTATCTAGAGGAAAAGCATAATTCTCTAATTGTTGATGCTTTGCGTTTTGGCTTTCAAACATTGAAAGGTCAGACATTAGACGGAGAGACTGAGACAGGTGAGAGTTTGAAAGAAGTAAAAGTCGAAGATGTTACTGAAGTTGAGCCAAAATCAAAAAATCAGGGATGGATAAACTTTAAAGTTATTGGTAAAGAAAAAGACAAAATTTTCAAAATAGGCGTTGCGGTTCTCCAGCACTCTCATGGACTCTCAGTAGGAGCAGGAATGTTGCGTTTAATTGACTACAAAAAATTCGATATAACGCGAGGTTGTTTAGTTAGGTCTAAAGAAAAAACAATTCGTAAGAATTGGGATTCATTCGGATATCTCAATAAACTTGTGCAAGAACTGGGCGGAGAATGGGTGTATCTGAAAGCAGAAGAAATCAGACCTCTCATTGACCTGCATTCGATTTATCAGAAGCGCGATCGCTATAAGCTAAACGAGGAACAAGTCTTGGATTTTTCAAAACCGCTAACTACAAAAAATCCTTTGCTGCGAGAAATATTGAGCGCTCCTTCTGGTGAAATAGATGAAGAGACTATTCAAGGAGACGAACTATTAAACGACTTCCTTAACCCTTCCAGTATAGAGGACACAGATGACTCGGATGATTTAGGTGAGTTGTTTAATTAAGCATGAGCGAATCGGTTTTGATTTACAACGCCCTGTGTCTACCTGCTCCTGACGTTGAAGCATTAATCCAAGGGCGAATGATTGCAGCAACGCCTCGGAAATTCATTAATCCGGGGCAGAAATTTGCTCTGTATCCAGCCAACGTCTCAGTTAACTCTCTACCCCCTAAGCGTCATTACCGCTCAAGCTTTTTGCCAATTGCCCAACAGGTTATGGACAACTCGGATTCTGAAACAGTTTTGATTAAAGCTTGGGCTAGGTGCGAACGATGCGAAATGCTGGATGCTTCTGAATCATTAGAGTCTTTTTTAGGGTTAACCGTTTGGACGACAGAAGCATTACAACAAACACGATCACAACGTCCTTACATTTTTCTTGCTTACCTACGCGTCTATCTGCTATCTCAGCCTCTTGAGGTTCCAGTGTATACCTTAGAGCGTCATTTTGTGCCTTTATCGCAGCAGCTGACTGTTTCTCAAGAAAACCCCGTGTTAGGCGATCGCCTCTTTACCATCCGCAAACACCAACTCGAAACACGCCAACCGCCACTGCATCCAGAATTGGAAGAATTACAGAGTGCTTTAGCCTCCCTTACCATCACCAACCCAGCGGCTAAACAATTAGATCAGGATATCAAAGCATTTTTAGGTTGGACTACAGAGGAACTTATCCAGCAACCAGATCCAGATTTAGCTTGGATAAACAACATTGCAGCGTTAGGCGATCGCAGCAAAGAACAAGATGAGGGCAAAAGCAACTATCAAGCAGGGACAGAATTTGAAAATATAGTCCGTAAGAGCTTGGAATTTTTGGGATTTACAGTTGATTACTTCCATAAAGGCGGTGCTGGTGGTGTAGATGTATTCTGTTCACAGCCATACCCACTCATTGGCGAATGTAAAGCAGGTAAAAAGATTCCCAACGACACCGCAGTGCAACTACTAAATCTGGGAACCCTACGTCTGCAAAGCCAAGAACTATTTGAGCAAGCTACTAAATTAATTATTGGTCCTGGAGAACCTACAACCCAGCTAAAAGATGCTGCCAAAGTACATTGTATGACTATTATTAACCCGGAAACACTTGAAAAGCTGGTAAAACTGCAATCTAAATATCCTAATTCAGTAGACTTATTTAAATTAAAAGAATACTTAAAAGTAGGTCAATCTGACCAGGAAGTTGAAAAATATATTACCAAAGTTAATCAAGATATCAAGTTGCGATCGCAGCTTGTCCAGCTTGTGAAAAAATATTTAGAAAATACAGGCTTTGAAAGAGCCAGTGTTGATTCTCTTCATGGTGCGTTCAGCGCCACTTCACTTAATAAATTACAGCCTCAAGAAATGCACGAAATTCTGATTGAGCTTTCCTCACCATTAACAGGTTACTTGGGACGAATCAAAGGAGAAAATTGGAGACGCGATCGCTTTTACTTCCTGCGCGACTTACCAACTCCTCAAATTTAGCTCTCTCCTTTCCTATCTTTGCGTCCTCTGCGCCTCTGCGGTTTTTTTCACAGCAGATACATTCATCCCAAAGTCAGTATTCCAGCCTGATACTTAACTGTCAACGGCAGAATCTTTAACCACTCCGAACCCAACAATACTTCTGTAATTTCATCCCCCATAACAGTTGATTTATAAAGTAAATCTTAAGTAGGGTGCGTTACGGCTTTGCTATCACGCACCATCTTATATGGCGGTGCGTGATAGCGCTTTTCACGTGTTTTTCGTTACAAATCATATCGAGCATGGTGCGCCTAACACACCCTACAAGAATTTTA